>CBFCWZ010000110.1:0-10683 GCA_965601935.1 uncultured Ilumatobacteraceae bacterium | reverse complement strand
ACTGTTCGACCTGTTCGAGAGGAACCTGACGTGACCCGCACCACCCCCGTGGTCGCCGATGGCGCCAACACCTATCTGCAGCCTCCGCGTGGGGCACCGTCGACCAGATCCGGGGGCGGGGTGCAGCAGCACGTCGATGCGGGCGCCACCGGGATCGTGCCGACCGCGCTCCCACCGGAGCCCGAGACGCCCGAGAGCGCCTGGGACCTCGTCGAGGCCCTGGCGTAGCCTCGACTCCATGGACGACACCGGCTGGGACGACCGATATGCCACCAGCGAGTACATCTGGAACGCCGGCCCCAACCAGTTCGTCGAAGCGCACCTGAAGGAACTCGCGCCAGGGACGGCGATCGACCTCGCCGCGGGCGAGGGGCGCAACGCTGTGTGGCTGGCCGAACAGGGTTGGGACGCCACCGCCGTCGACTTCAGTGCAGTCGGTCTGGACAAGGCAGCGCGTCTCGCCGCCGACCGTGGTGTGTCGATCACGACGGTCATCGCGGACGCCACCACATGGGCGCCCGCCGAACTCGTCGACCTCGTGGTGCTCGCCTACTTCCAGCTGCCCTCTGCACAGCAGGTCGCCGTCCTCGAAAATGCGAAGACCTGGATCAAGCCCGGCGGCACCGTCTTCATCGTGGCCCACGACCGCGAGAATCTCGAGCACGGCTACGGCGGCCCACAGATCGAGGACGTCCTGTACGAGGTCGATCGCACCGTGGCAGCCCTCGACGGGCTCGCCATCCAGATCGCGGAGGTCGCCGAGCGCGGCGTCGAGAAGGAGGGCGAACACCACGTCGCCCTCGACACGCTCGTGATCGCCCGCGCCGACTGACCCGGAGGCCACGCCCCACGTCTCCTACGTCCCGGCGCCCGGAGTGCCGTTGCCGCGAGATCACCCCCACTCGCCGGCCCGACCGGCCGGACCGGCGGCGCGGTGGGCACCCGCCGCCAAACGGTCGGCGATGCCGTCGAGGAGCGCCGTCGGCGCGGCGCCCGTGTCCTCGAGAACGTCGAGGAACACGCGGCCTGGAATGCGCCACACCACGGCATCGGTGGTCGTCGTCACGGTGGCCGTCCGCGGCACCCTGTCGATCAACCCGATCTCGCCGAACCAGTCGCCGGCGTCCATCTCGTTCACTCCGCGGCCCTCCACCGTCACGTCGAAGTGACCCGAGCGGATGACGTAGAGGTCGTCTGCCTCTTCACCTTCCGCGATGACGACCGTTCCGGCGGGCACCTGCTCCTCGCTGAGTTGGCGGGCCACTCGTTCGAGGGCAGCCAGCGGCGTCCCCTCGAACAGGGCCAGTTCATGGAGCACATGGACCTTCGGTACGAGCGACTGCCGGCGCCACTCGGCGCGGGATCCGAGCACCTCGAGTGCTCCACTCACGACGAGGCCGACCGCCACGAGCACCCCGGACACCACGAGGAGGGAGCCACTCAGGCCGATCACGGCAACGAGCGCAGGTGCGGCGAGCGCACCCGCCAGCCGTCCGAGGTTGGCCGACATGTTGACCGCGCCGAACGCGCGCCCGAGGTGGTCCAGGTCGATCACACGCTGCACGGCGACCACCGAGGCCACCTCGAAAACGACCATGCCGATCCCGACGAGGACCAGCACCAGGCAGGCCATCCACGTTTCGCTGATGAGCACGAGTGCCGCGGTCGGTAGCGCGGTCAAGGCGATCGACAGCCAGACGCTGGAACGCAGTCCCTCGTCGGCACGACGGCTGGCGAGCGGGATCGCCACCACCGCCCCGATCCCGACGGCCCCCGACAGCCACCCGATCACAGAGGGGTCCTCGTTCAGAGAATCGCGCACCACGAGCACCAGCAGAACCATCTCGGAGCCACGAACGAAGTACATCGCGCCGATCAGCGCCACCAGCTTGGTGAGACCCTCCACCGAACGGACCCGCCAGCCGGGATCCAATCGGCGTTGCCCCACCGGCTCGATGCGCAGGCTGTCGACGAACGTCGGCGACCGGCGCGGGAGCCCGGACACCCCGGCGATGACGACCGCGGTCGCCAGGTAGGTCACTCCGGTGATGGCGATAGCCAATTCCGCGGACCACGCGACCACCCCGACGCCCATCAGTGGACCGACGAACGCAAAGACCTGCTTGAGCGTGCTGAGACGGGCATTGGCGATCGCCAGATGACGCTCGCCGGCCACCGGTGGAACCGCCGCTGCCAGGCCAGGTCGCATCACGACGCTGGCGATGCCCGAGAAGAGCAGCAGACCGAGGATCGTGGTCGGCCCTGCGCCCCCGGCCACTGCAAGAGCGAGAGCACCCATCAGAACAGCGCGGGCAGCGCTCGACAGCACCAGCAGGCGTCGCAGATCGCCCCGGTCGATCAGCGCGCCGGCGGGAATGCTCAGCACGGCGCGCGGGCCGATCCGGGCGACGACCCCGAGGCCGAGGAGCAGACCGAAGCGGGGCTCGTCGGCGAGAGCGACCACGACGGCGACCCAGACGATTCCGTCCCCGGAGCCGGTCAGCACCTCTGATGCGTAGAGCCTCCACATCTGTCCACGCATCATGAGCACGGTAGTTGCGCGCACATTCACCCGCCCGCGCGATCACCTGGGTATCGGTGCCGCATCGGGGCTACGTTCACCCTCGTCATGGACACCGCCGCCGTACTCGAGTTGACCAGGAACCGCCCGCGGCGTCAGCTCGTCGCCGACGAGATGCTCCTCGAGACCGGTGTGCAGCAGTCGTCGCTCTACGTCCTCGAGTCGGGTGAGCTGGCCATCGAGCTCGGGAACGAGCGGATCAACACGGTCACCACCCCAGGCTCGGTGATCGGCGAGATCTCGATGCTGCTCGGTCTCCCGGTCTCGGCCGACGTCCGAGCAGACGGACCGGTCACCGTGCGCGTCGTCGAGGATGCCGAGGAGCTGTTCCACGCCGAACCCGAGTTCGGTCACTTCATCTCGGTCACGCTGGCACGCCGGCTGTACCGCATCACGGGATATCTCGACGACCTGCGTCGGCAGTACGCCGGCAGCGGGACCACGCTCGGGTTGGTCACGACCGTGCTCGAGGACCTGCTGCGGGACGACGCCCCCGAGTTCGATCCGGGTTCGGAACGCGAGAGCGAAGCCCCGTACTGACCCGTTCGCTCAGACCGGGATCGTCTCGGACCCTGTCTCGATGGTCCACCACATGACCTCGCGGGCACCGGTGTCGAGGATCAAGTGGGCCGGTGCCGGTCCGGCCTGCCGCCCGGCGTTGAGCACGAGGGTGTCACCGATCCGGTCGTTCCACGAGCCGTCCGGGCGCAACGGCGCTTCATGGACGTGGCCGGCCAGCACGATGTCGGGCGAGTACTGCTCGATCAGCCGGTTGAGCACGTCGTCGCCGAAGTGACGGCTGCCCGACCAGGCGGTGGGTGAGGCGTCGGGAGGCGAGTGGTACACCCAGATCCAGCAGCCGTCGGCCGGGCGTCGGGCGGCATCCGCCTCGAGCTGGGTCTCCATTTCCCCCCGCGTGACGGGCCCTTCCCACCACGCGCACACCGAGACGAGATCGTCGCCGACGAACCGATGTTTCCCGTCCGTGACCACCCGCGGGTCCAGTTCGGCCAGCCACAGAGCGGCCTTCTCGCCGTCGGGGCGGCGCTGCGTCAGGTCATGGTTCCCCGAGTTGGCGAACACCAGCGCCTCGTCGGCGAGTTCGGCCAGGTAGGCGGACATCAGGGCCACCTGCGCGCTCAACGCCGGATGACCCGCCGCATCGAGATGATCGCCCGACAGGACGACGGCGTCGAAGTCCGGCGCCTCGGCCAGGATCCAGTCGAGTTGGGGCAGCCGATAGTGCAGATCGGATGCCACGAGATACCGCACCGTCGGGACAGTACCGATCCAGAACCTCCGGCGCCGTCTCGACCGCAGCGCGGGCCCGTTTGCTCACCCCGGCATCGCCCCGTAGCCTCCGGGCACGGGGTCGCGTGCTCACGAGTTCGAAGAGAGGTTCGCCAATGCGGGTAGGTCAGTGGACAGGAGTTCTCGGCGCGTCTGCGCTCGGCGTCTCGATCCTCCCGTTCGCCGTCACCGCACAAGAGGACGGAGAACTCGAGCCGCCGCAGCCGGTGCGAGAAGTCGACGTCTGTTACGAGTACTCCGGGCCGACCGACAAGACACCCGACGGAATACGATTCGGTGTGATCCCGGCGGAGGGGACCACGATCGGGCCGGTCGGCACGGTCTTCCCCGAAACGGTTGCCCTGCCATTCGTCCCCGACAGCGGAGTCAGCTCCCCCGACACGCCCGTCGACTTTGCCCTCCAGGCCTCGTATGCCTCGACCACGGAGACGTCGAGCGAGGTGCGCTACCACTCCGAGGTCTACGACATCGCTCTGTTGCAGGAGATCGACCCCACCCTCAACTCGGTCACGTGGGAGAACGGCGGCCTGTCGGCAACCGCCGATCTCAATCTCCGCAATGGCAAGGATGGGTGCCCCCCGCCGCCGCCCGTCGCGCCGCCGGTCCTGGACGCCACCGTCTGCTATCTGTACGACGAGCAGGGTTTCCTCCGCGGGTTCCGCTTCGGTACCGTCCCCGACGTCGACCCCGCCACCGGTGACCAGTACACCGCCGGTCCGATCGGTGCGGTCACGAAGGGTGTCGCCGTCCCGTTCGCGCCCATCAACCCGGACTTCGACTCACCGATCTTCGCCGCCGACTACGCAGGCTCGTCGCCGTTGCAGAGCGAGGACGGCGGCACCGCCACCTACTGGTCGCCCGAGTACCTGATCGCCGACCTCGCGGCTGCTGGAGTCAGCGGCGACGTCGACTGGACCGTGCGGGCCGCCGACGGCGCCGACACGAACGGGTCGAAGGTCACCGCCACGGCCTCGACCACGTATGCGGGCGCTGACCCGCTCGCCTGCCCTCCCCCGCTGGAGATCACCACGCTCACCGCCGCTCCGAGCGTCGAAGGTGCCGACGGTGTCAGCATCTTCGACGTCCCGCCATCCGCCCTGAACTCCGGTGACCTGTTCGCTGCGCCAGTCGGGGGGGACGAGGTCCGTGACGCCGGCCGCACCCGCTTCATCGGCCGCACGCGATTCATCGACGACCCCTCGGCCACCGGGCGGACCCGCTTCATCGACGAGCTGATCGGCCGCACCCGCTTCATCGCCACCGAGACGATCGGCCGGACCCGCTTCATCGGCCGCACCCGCTTCATCGCCGCCGAGACGATCGGCCGCACCCGCTTCATCGCCGAGACGATCGGCCGCACCCGCTTCATCGCCGAGACGATCGGACGCACCCGCTTCATCGGCCGCACCCGCTTCATCACAGAGGTCCCGATCTCGTCGCTGCAGCCGCCGATCGGGACGACCTGGGACGAGGTGGTCGCTGGGACCGGTTTCGAAGGGCTGCCGATGACCGATGTCCTGCTCTCCGATCTCGTTGCGCTCTGCGGCGACTCCGAGACGGGGGGACTGGCGGCGTTCTGCAACTCCTCGATGTTCGACCTCGACCTCGACAACCAGTTCCTCGGACAGACAACTCTGTTCTCACTTCTGTTCGGCGACACACCGCTCGCCTCCATCCCGGTTCCTGGCGGACCTCCGACTTCCCCCACCTACGACTGGTGCGCGGAGGGGAACCCGGCGGCTCCCGTGTGCGTCGACTCGATCAGCGAGGCCGATCTCACCCTGCTGGACCTCGACATCCTCGGCGTGCCGGTCGGAACCCTCGACTGGTCGACCGTCCTCGCCGAGAACGTCAACTTCGACTGCGCGTCTCCCGACGACTGTGGCTCGTTCCTGGGAGCGCTGCAGGCGGACGACGAGACCGAGGGCGAGTTCCTGCCCCAGCCGGGGGAGACGATCGACGAGTACGTGCTGAGCGTCCTCAATCCCGAAGCCTTCCCATGGACCCAGATCGACGTGCGAGGGCGCAACCTGTTCCGGTACGCCCGCGGTGAGTCGAGCGGTCTGACCACCTCGTGGGTCAGCAACAGCGTCGTCACCGAGACCACCGTGACGGTGGCCCTGCCACCCGGATTCGATCAGTCCGGCGCGGCCACCCTCCTGCTGGCCGGTCAGGAGACGACCCTCGTGCCGACGAAGGGGGTCGATGAGAACACCGGCCTCACCACCTTGATCTTCACCGGGGAACTCAGCTCGATCGGAGAAACGTCCACCCTGGCCGTCGACATCGCCCCGCTCGACCTCTACAGCCCCGAGCAGGGCGGGAGCGGTCGCATCGCGGTCTCGGTCGGTGCGACCTCTGACGACGCCGACTACTCGATCGATGTGACCCCGCCCGACCCGGCGGCCCCCCTCGACTTCGACACGCTCTACCTGACCGAACCGCAATCCGCCGACACCGAATCCCGTCGCATCTCGAACTACGAATTCGACCTCTCGGGCTACACGCCGGGAAGTCGGCTGACGGTGTCGGTCTCGAACATCGACGGCGATCTCGACCTCAGCCTTTTCGCCGACGTGCCCGGGGGTCTACCGGCTACCGATCTGTCGCTCGACGACCAGGCCAACATCGCGGGACGCACCCGCTTCATCGGACACGCCCGGAGCATCGGGAACGTCGAGACGCTCGATCTCAACGCCACCGGACGCACGCGCTTCATCGACGAGGGCGAGCAGGTGGGCGGCGACGAGGCCGCCACCGAAGCCAGGGACGACACGGTGACCGAATCCGACTTCGGGCCGCTCACCGCGATCTCGGCCAACCGCGGCGACGAGAGCGAGACCGTCGAGGCGATCGTGGGACCGGCCGAGCGTTTCCAGGCCAAGGTCGTCGCCTACAACGCAGAACCGGGTACCGGTGTGATCCTCGTCCGAGACGACGAAGTCGACACCGAATGCGTCCCCGACGACCCACTTCCAACCCTCTTCACGGTGCAATCCACCCCGAGCGGGGAACCGAAGACCCTCATTCTCACGGCCGAGGACGGGCCCGGGGGTGCCGATCTCTCGAGCCTCGCCGCCTTCGCCGAGCACGACATGGTCGAGGGGATCGTCGTGGAGGTCGACCCGCAGATCGACTGGCGGAACGGCGACAGTTGCTCCCCGCTCGAGGCGAATGCCGTGGTCGCGGACATCGCGGCGTTCGTGCGGGCACAGTTCGCCAGTCACCCCGGGTCGCTCGCCAACGTGGTCATCGTCGGGGATCACTCGGTCCTGCCACACGCGGCGATTCCCGAGACCGTGGCGATCGGCAAGGAGTACACCTACGCCAATGAGCCCGGTGGCAGCAATGCCACGACGGCCGCGCTCGCCTCCCAGAACTTCTTCTCTGACGCCCCCTACGGTGACCTCGACCCCGTGCTGTACGCCGGTCGACCGGTCTACATCGAGGATCTCGCCACCGCCCGCCTCATCGGGACGGACGATCCGACCACTCCTGAGGACGAGCAAGCGGATCAGATCGACGCTCAACTCACCCGCTTCATCGACGAGGACGGGATTCTGGATCCGGAGAGCGCCCTGATCGGCGGGTATGACTTCCTCGACGACAATGCCGAGGCGATCGACGACGCGCTGAGCACACCCAACCTCCCCGAGACCCCACTCATCAGCCGTACCGACGACCCCGCCGGTTGGACGGCCTCACAGCTCGCCCAGAAGCTGGAACTGCAGCCCGACCTCGTCTCGGTGAACGGCCACTCCGATCACTCACGGATCCAGAGCGCCGAGGGCGACCGCCTCGTCCGCGATCCGGGGGCCGACCCCGATCCGGACGAGTCCCTGGACGTGGCCGACGATCTCGCGGTACCGGTGCCGCAGCCGGGCAGCTTCCACTTCGTCGTCGGTTGTCACGCCGGGCTCAACATTCCCCTGTGGGGTGGCGATCCCGACGCGACCCCGACCCGCGCACGCGATTGGCCCGAGTTCCTCGGTGAGAACCAGGTCACCTACCTCGCCAACACCGGGTTCGGATACGGCGACGATGAAGAGGTCGCCTACTCCGAGGCCCTGTTCACCTACGTCGCCGAAGAAGTCGACGCCGGCGACATCACGATCGGACAGGCCGTGATCGCCGCCAAGTCCCAGTTCGCCAGCCGACTCAACAACGCCATCTCCTACGACTTCAAGGTCGTCCAGCAGCCCGTGCTGTACGGACTCCCGATGTGGCGGATCCTCGGGGACGGGCCGGAACCCGAACAGCCGAGTGCCCTTGGCTCGCTCGCCACCACCGACGAAGCTCCATCGGCTCCCGAGCCGGTCGAGGGTGTGCCCGGGCTACGGTCGGCCGCGTTGCCGACCCAGAACTTCCTCTGGGACGGCATCGAGGCACCCGACACCGACGACTTCCTCGACCTCGACACCGACCCCGAGGCCGACGTCGAACTCGAGTTCAAGGACGGGTACCCGATCGTGCCGCGGGTCGAGATCGACGTCACCGCCGCCGGACCACTCGGCCCCGAGGAACTGGTCGCCCGCGGGGCGATCCTCGAGCGACTCGTGAGTTCCGAAGCGTCGGGTGCGAATGCCGCGTTCTCCGCCGTCGACATCGGTGACGCCGCACCCGACCCGGCGATCACCTCGACGAACATCTTCTACCCGACCGCCGTGCAGGCAATGACCTCGGTGGCCGGTTCCGTCGTGACCGGAGACGCTCCTGAGGACCGTCTCGTGCTCTATCCCGCCCAGTACGCCCGTCAGGGCGGCGCCGACGGCGCGCCGGATGACGGCACCTTCACCCTCTTCTCCGAGGTCGACACGACGGTCTACTACGCCGAGACCGATCATCTGGATGACGTGACGCCGCCGGGCATCGTTTCTTCGTCGGCGCAGTTCTACACCAGCCCCGACGGGGCCGAGGCAGTGCTCTTCCGGGTGATCACCGATTCACCCGACCTCGTCCGTGGGGTGGTCCAGTACCTCGACGTCGATGCCGCAGGCGCACCCGACTGGCGGAAGGTCGAACTACAGCGGCTCGGCACCACCAACGAGTGGGTCGGCCAGCTGGCGAACCCGGTCGCGGACCGCGGCAGCTACCTCATCCAGCTGTTGAAGCCGAACGGACTCGTCGGAAAGGGTTCGTTCAAGGGTGGCGGCTACGTGGCAGCCGCCACGGTCGACCAGCCGTTCCCCACCGCAGCCGTCGTCGCCCAGACCGCCGAGCCGCCGTTCACGACGCTGGAGGAGGGCCAGTGGTCGAAGGTGAACGTCCTCGCCACCGTGGTGGGCGAGGACGCCGACAATTGGGCGATCGAGTCGGTTGTGTTCGACGACGACACAGAGGATCCGGACGCGGTCGGCGAGACGCAGGTCGTGATCTCCGCGGCTGGCGAAACCATCGTGACCTTTGTCCGAGGGAGCGGGGAGGACGCTCTGCGGATCGAACGCGGGATACGGATCGACAAGACCGGGCCGGAGATCGACTTCGAGCCTGCCCTCACGGTCTTGTTCCCGGGAGAGACCGTCGACCGCGACGCGATCGCGGTCACGTGTGGCGATGCCGTACCGACCCCGGGGATCCTGGTGTCCGGATGCGTCCCCGAGGAGGAGTGGACGGTCACCGCCTCCGAGGAGAACGGGCAGCTCAGGGTCGATGCGGACGATGTCGCCGGCAACTCCACCACGGCTGTACAGACTGTCGCACTCGTCGGCGGAACCGGCGCCGCGTTCTCGGACTCCGGCTGGTTCACCGACGCGGGCGACGGGGTCGAGGTCACCGCCTCCGGCGACCTCGCCGATCCCGACATCCTCACGGTCACCGCGTACGACATCAGCGGGATCTCCCCGATCCCCGACGATCTCACCGAACTCGAGGTCGTCACCTTGCCGTTGGCGAGCGACGGGGTCTACCTCATCGTGATCACCCTGGACGACGGCTCGACGATCTCCGAGACCGTGACCGTGAACGCCCGGATCGACACGGAGGAGCCCACGATCGAGTTCGTCGGTCTGAAATCGACCTATGAACAGGACGAGGCAATCGGGGACGTCACCTGCACCGCCCGGGACAACCTCTCAGGGGTCACCGCTGAAGGCTGCGTGGTCGACCTGAGTTCGCTGTCGACCGCAGAGATCGGCATCTTCGAGGCAGTCGCGACGGCGACCGATGAAGCGGGCAACACCTCCGACCTACGGGTGCCGTACGAGGTGCTCGCGAAATGCGATGAACCCGACGACGCCAAGCTTCCGGTCGGCGAGATCGTCGCGTGCACGTCCCGGGCCGTCGGCCCAGGGCGGGTCGACATCACCCTCGTGATGCCCGACGACATCGGGATCGTGATCGAGGGTGGACCCCAGTACCGACTGGAACTGGGCGACACGCCGAGTTCTGTGAATGCACAGGTCAAGTTCCAGGACGGGAAGATGTCGGGCAAGGGCCTGCGCGACGTCACCGTCGACGAGAACCGCATCACCTTCCAGGTGGATCCGAGATCCTTCGGAGTCGCCCCCGGTGAGACGCTCTACTGGCGGGCATCGACCCAGGACGGCGCCAAGGGCCAGAAGAGCGCAGGCTTCCTCGACTACGCGCCGGAACCGGGCGTTCTCCCCGGATCGGCACCGTTCGCAGTGTCTGTCCCCCTCGTGTGATCAGCTGCGTCCCGCAGCCGGTCACGACGAGTTGGCCCACAAGCGGTTGAGTTCAGCTCGCGCCTCCTCGATGTCGGCGACGTCTTCGTCCGAGCCGAACTCGCCGGCCACGGCGAGCGCCTCCGTCAGCAGTTCCTCCGCAGCGTC
>CBFCWZ010000109.1:0-10691 GCA_965601935.1 uncultured Ilumatobacteraceae bacterium | reverse complement strand
GCCATCGACAACTCCGAGCGGCAGTTGGCCACGGCGCAACGGCTCGCCGGCGAACACGGTGTCGACGACATCGAGTGGGTGCACGGCAGCGCCGAGGAGGTGCCCCGACCCGACGGTTCGTTCGACTACGCGTTCAGCGAGTACGGGGCCGCCATCTGGTGCGATCCGTACGCATGGATCCCGGAGGCCCACCGCCTCCTGCGGCCGGGTTCGGAACTCGTGTTCCTCGGCCATCATCCGCTGATGCAGGTGTGCCTGTCGCGGGTCGGCGACTCACCCGTCGACGAGCGGATGCACGAGCCCTACTTCGGCATGCACGCCGCGGATTGGCGCGACGCAGTCGAAGAGCCGGGCGGGGTGGAGTTCAATCTGGCGATCTTCGAGTGGATGCGGCTCTTCCGCGACACGGGATTCGAAGTGCTCGACTTCTGGGAGATCCAGGCCCCGGAGAGCTCCGAGAGCGAGCAGTACTGGGTTCCGGCCGAGTGGGCGCGGAAGTGGCCGAGCGAACAGGCCTGGCGCCTGCGCCGCCTCTGAGAATCAGCCCGTCAAGCTGGCGGCCAGCGGGTCGGCGTCACGGTCACGGAGGGCGGCGTTGACGCGTTGACGCTCGAGGACCTGCTCGAGGGTCTTGGCCGACTGGGGGATCGGGTGCTCGGCGAAGAAGGCGGCCACGTCGGCCACCTGTTCGGGGCGGTCGAGGGTGGGCACCGACCCGACCATGCGCACGATCGTGTTGGTGGGGAAGCGGTCGTTGGCCTCCTCCCAGTGGTTGCGCACGATCTCCCACGCCAGCCAGCCGTGGTTGCGGTTGGCGATGGTGTTGTGCAGGAGGAACGGAGCGTTCTGGGTCTTCACCTCACCACTCAGGGCGAACGCACAGGTGCGGCCGATGAGGTCGGCGTCGTCGAACTCGGCCAGCGCCATCAGGTGGCGGAGCTGCTCCTGGGGGGTCGAACCATGGCGGAAGCCCTCGAGCATCCGCTCGAAGTCGGCCTCGTCCCCCGTCGCAGCAACGATCGATGTCGCAGCGGCCAGCAGTTCGGCGTCGACGCTCGCCGGGTCGGCCGCAGCCGCGTCGAACAGTTCGCGTCCCCGGGTGATCGCGGCCGGATCCTGGCCGAGCACGCCGGCGAGGCCGGTGAGCAGGCCACGGAGCTTGGCGTCGAGGTCGGGTTCACCGGCCTGCGGGTCTCCCAGGTCGGCGAGCGCAGGTCCGACGAGGTCGCGAACGACCCGCTGGAATTCGGCAAGGGCGTCGCCATCGACGAGTCGGCCGAGGCCGCGCAGTGCGACGGCGATCGAACTCCAGACGATCTGATCGCGCTCTGACCCGAAGCCACGGAGGAAGCCGAGCATGTCGGGGGCACTCATCCGGCCGGCCAGCGTGGCCGCCCATGCATCGTCGACCAGCCCGTACCGCTCGATCACCGACAGCCCCTGGAGGGTGTCGCCCGAGAGGCGGGACCTGAGTGGCTCGTCGTACGCGACGCGGAAGAACCCGCTGCCGCCTGTATTCACCACGACCACTCCGGCGGGGTCGGTGAGGGGGACGCGGACGGGCTCCGTGTCGACCAGCACCGACCGGACGTCACCACCGTTGCCGACGCCCACCGGGACCGCCCAGTTGGCGGCACCGGTGTCGGCAGAGTGCTGGCCGAAGAGGAAGCGTCGCTGCGCCAGGACCACATCGGTGCCGTCGAGCCGTGCCGACACGAGCGGGTAGCCGGGCTGCCAGATCCACGAGTCCATGATCCGGCGTACCGGTTCACCGGTGGACTCCTCGATGGCGTCCCACAGGTCGTTGGTCTCGGTGCTCCCGTAGGAGTGGCGACCCAGGTACAGGCGCACCCCGTCACGGAAGCGCTCTGCGCCGAGGTACTGCTCGAGCATGCGCAGGAGTGCACCTCCCTTCTGGTACGTGAGGACGTCGAACATCCCCTCGCTGTCGGCCGGGGAACGCACCTCGAACTCGACAGGCCGGGTGCTCTCGAGGGAGTCGACGGCGAAGGCGGCACTGCGTTCGGTCCCGAAGAACGTCCAGCGCTGCCACTCGGGCCGGAACGCGTCGCAGGCGGCGACCTCCATGAAGGTGGCGAACGCCTCGTTCAACCAGATCCCGTTCCACCAGCGCATCGTGACGAGGTCGCCGAACCACATGTGGGCCAGTTCGTGGGCCACGACGTCGACGACCCGCTGCTGTTCGGTCTGGGTGCTCGTGTCGGGGTCGATGAGCAGGAGACTCTCGCGGAACGTGATGCATCCGAGGTTCTCCATCGCCCCGGCGGCGAAGTCGGGGAGCGCAAGCAGGTCGATCTTGTCGCTGGGATAGGGGATGTCGTAGTAGTCCTGGAACCACCGGATGCAGAACGCAGCGGTCTCGAGGGCGAAGCCGGCGAGATGACCCTTGCCGGGCACGTGGATCACACGCACCGGGATCCCGTCGACGTCGACCGGTGCGGTGGCTTCCAGCCGCCCGACCACGAACGCCACGAGGTACGAGCTCATCACCATCGTGTCGGCGAAGCGGATGACCGTGCGCGGGCCCTCTTCGACGCGCTCCGCCTCGGCGCCGTTGGACACCGCGGTGAGGCCGCTCTCGACGTCGAGGGTGATCCCGAAGACCGCCTTGAACTCGGGTTCGTCCCAACACGGGAAGGCCCGACGGCAGTCGGTCGACTGCATCTGGGTGGTGGCGATCACCTGCTCGTCGCCGGCCTCGTCGGTGTAGGTGGAGCGGTAGAAACCGCGCAGCTTGTCGTTGATGGTGCCCTCGAAGTCGATCGACAGCTCGAGGCTCCCCGGCGTGATCGGAGCAGCAGGCAGAACGACCAGCCGTTCGGTCGCCTCATCGAGTTCGTAGTGGGCCGCGTGGCCGTCGATCTCGACGTGTTCGATCGACAACTCGATCGCGTTCAACACCAGGTGGTCGAGAGGTTCGTCGACGTCGACGTCGATTCGGACCGAGCCCGTGAACGTGGCCGAGGCCAGATCGGGCCGGAGCCGGACGTCGTACCTGGTGGGGTGGGCGGAGAGCGGAAGACGATACGGGTCGAGCTGCTGGAGGCTGACTGCCATCGGGCGGAGGGTAACGGCGGTATCGTGCCGAATCGTGCCGGTCGGAGCCCCTCGTCTCACCCCAGCGCGTTACGACGTGGCCGGGATCGGGAATGCCCTCGTCGATGTCATCGCATCAGCCCCCGAGGGCTTTCTCGACGACTACGGACTGGTGAAGGGATCGATGACCCTCATCGAGACGGACCGCGCCGTCCAGCTCTACGAGGCTCTCGACGGCGCCGTCGAGATGAGTGGTGGATCGGCGGCGAACACGATGTGCGGTGTCTCGTCGCTCGGAGGCAGTGCCGTCTATGTCGGGAAGGTCAACACCGACGACCTCGGCCAGGTCTTCGGCCATGACCTGCGTGCCGTCGGGGTGCGTTTCGCGGGGGGCGGCGCCGACCACGACACCCCGACCGGCCGCTGCATCATCGTGGTCACCCCCGATGCCGAGCGCACGATGAACACCTATCTCGGAGTATCCAGCTTCCTCGGTGTCGAGGACCTCGACGAGCGAGCGATCGCCGACTCCTCCGTCCTCTACATGGAGGGCTACCTGTTCGACCGCGGCGAGGCCAAGGCCGCCTTCCGTCGCGCCGCCGAGGTGGCCCACGCCAACGACCGGCTGGTGTCGCTCACGCTCTCCGATTCGTTCTGCGTCGACCGGCACCGCGAGGATTTCCGGGCGCTGGTCCGCGACAGCGTCGATCTGCTCTTCGGCAACCACGACGAACTCCTCTCGCTCTACGAGACCGAATCGTTCGACGACGCGGTCGCCGCCCTCCGGGCCGAGTGCGAGCTCGCCGCCATCACCATCGGCGCCGAGGGCAGCCTGATCGTGTCGCCCGACGAGGTGGAGCGGGTTCCCGCCGTGCCCGTCGACGAGGTGATCGACACAACCGGTGCCGGCGACCTCTTTGCGGCGGGCTTTCTCTTCGGGCTGACCTCCGGGAGCGACCTCACCGAGAGCGCCCGGTTCGGCTCGATCGCTGCAGCCGAAGTGATCAGCCATGTTGGGCCGCGCCCGCTCGTCGAGCTGCGTACGCTGCTCGGTGATGGCTGACGACGCACTTCTCTCGACTGCACGGGCCTGGTTCGACGCCGAGCCCGACGCCGACCTTCGAGCCGAGCTCGGCGATCTCATCGAGCGGGCGCAGGCGGGCGACGACGCCGAATTGGCCGAGCGCTTCGCCGGGCGCCTCCAGTTCGGAACGGCGGGCCTCCGTGCGGCCGTGGCAGCAGGCTCGACGCGGATGAACCGATTGGTCGTACGTCAGGCGGCGGCCGGACTGGGGAGGTGGCTGCTCGACACCGTCGACGAGGCGGCCACGCGCGGCGTGGTGATCGCCCACGATGCCCGCCGCAAGAGCGACCTCTTCGCGCTCGACACCGCCGGGGTGCTCGCGGCGATGGGCATCCGGGCGATGCTGCTCCCCGGCGTTCAGCCCACACCCGTCCTGGCCTGGTCGATCACCGAACTCGGTGCGGCCGCCGGCGTGGTCGTGACCGCGTCGCACAACCCGCCCGCCGACAACGGCTACAAGGTCTACCTCGACACGGGGAGCCAGATCGTCAGCCCGATCGACACCGAGATCTCCGGCCGGATCGGCGACATCGACCCACTGACGGTGGAGCTCACCGGTGACCGCCACGAGCTGATCGAGCACCTCGACGGGTCGCTCGCCGACGCGTACGTGGCCGCGGCGAGGAACGTCCGCCTCCGACCCGACGTGTCGGGCGTGAAGGTCGCCTACACCGCGATGCACGGAGTGGGGGGTGCCACCGTGAAGCGGGCCTTCGCCTCGGCCGGCTTCGACGAGCCCTTGGTGGTCGCCGCGCAGCAGGAGCCCGACGGCTCGTTTCCCACTGTCTCCTTCCCGAACCCGGAAGAGCCGGGTGCGATGGATCTCCTCCTCGACCTGGCTGAGTCGTCGGGTGCGGCCATCGCGATCGCCAATGACCCAGATGCCGACCGGCTCGGCGCGGCGATCCCACAGCCCGACGGTTCGTGGCGACGGCTCGCGGGCGACGAGATCGGTTGGCTGTTCGCCGATCACATCCTCACCAACACAGAGGGCGACGACCGGCTGGTCGTGACCACACTCGTGTCGAGTTCGCTGCTGTCCAAGATGGCCGAGGCCGCGGGAGTCCACAGCGAGGAGACCTTCACCGGTTTCAAGTGGATCGGCAAGGTCGCCACGGAGCGACCCGACCTGCGACTCGTGCTGGGGTACGAGCAGGCGCTCGGCTATCTGGTCACGTCACGGCCACTCGACAAGGACGGCATCACCGCTGCCGTGTTGATGGCCGAGATCGCTGCGTGCGCTGCCGCCGACGGTGTCACCCTGCAGGACCGTCTCGACGACATCGCCGCGCGGTTCGGGCAGTACGTCACCTCGGAACTCTCGTTGCGGATCTCGCCCGAGCAGGGCGCCGAGTGGGTCGCCTCGATGGAAGCCGACCCACCGAAGGAGATCGGCGGGCGCCCCGTCGTCTCGACCTCGTCGTACCCCGAGGCGAATCTGGTCCGTCATGTCCTCGAAGGCGGCATCCGCCTCCAGGTCCGGCCCAGCGGAACCGAGCCGAAGGTCAAGCTCTACGGCGAGGCGGTCGACCTCCCGAAGGCCGACCTCGACCACTGCCTCGAGGCCCTCGCCGCGCTGGCGTAGTCCAGCTCACAACGGGCGTTCGATGACCCCGGTGACCGGATCGCGCTCGGTCAGGCAGTAGGAGAGCCCCGACGGGTCGGACATGGTGTGCCACACCCGTCCGCGAGTTCCGCGGACGGCGCCCAACGACTCGTGGAGTCCGATCAAGGTGTCGACGTCGTCTCCGCAGGCAAGATCGAGGTGGGCCCGCGCCCTCCGGCCGCGGTGGCCCACGCCGAGTTGCTGGAACACGAGCCGGACCGGGATCTCGTCGGGCTTCACCAGCCAGGAGAATTCGGCCAGCCCGCCGCGGCGGACCTCCCATCCGGTGAGCCGACTCCAGAACTCGACCTCCTCGTCGACGACCCGCGGTGGGCAGTCGACACACACCTGGTCGAGGCGCGAGGTGGCCCCGTGGAGCGTGTTCGGGCCGGGGCGGCGACGGCGTTCACCGGCCGCCGCGATGTGGAAGCGGAAGTCGCCGGGGGAGCGGAAGCCGTCTTCCCCGGCGCGGCGGGCTCCCGCTTCGAGGGCGCGTTCTCCCAGTTCAGCGGGGTGGTCGGTCTCGAGAACGAGTGAGAGTGACCAACGCAACCGGTCGGTGGCATGGCTCTCGACGAAGGCGGATCCGTCAGGAGGTTCGAGCGTCGACACGTCGTCTCCGTGCACCTCGACCGCCGACCCGGTCACGGCAGCCCAGAACTCCGTGGACGCCTCGAAATGCTCTGACGGTGCTTCGATCCGCACTCGGATCCACGTGACATCTGGCACCGGATCGAACGTATCGCCTGCTCACGGCGTTGCGCGTAGTGGATGTCACGCGACATTGTCGCGTGAGCCCGCGAAATATCAAGCATGATGAAGGACATGGCTGTCACAGCACCTACAGAGACGAGGCCCGGCGTGAAGTACGCCGACCACGCCCAGATGCTCCTGGCCGACCAACTCCCGGACGGCCGGTTCGTCTTCATCCGCTCCCTCCGCACCACCGACGCCGACATGCTGCGCGAGAGCCTCCCGCGCCTGTCGCCCTTGACCCGCTACCGGCGCTTCATGACGGGCGTGTCCGACTTCACCGATGCGGAAGTGGACTACTTCACCAACGTCGACGGCATCGACCACTCCGCTTTCGGGGCGATGATCCGCCAGCCGGACGGCTCCTTCCTCGGCGCCGGAACGGCGCGGTACATCCGCTCGGAGAACAACCCCGAAGAAGCCGAGTTCGCGGTCACGATCGCCGACGACTGCCAGCGGCTCGGGCTCGCCACGCGGTTGATGGACGTGCTCACCCGGCACGCCAAGCACAACGGCATCTGCCGATTCACTGCCGTGATGCTGGCCGAGAACACCCCGATCCACGACCTGATCCGCAGCCGCGGCGGGGTCATCGAGCAGACCGACGAACCCACCATCGTCAACGGCTACATCGACATCTGCTGATCAAGAACTGAAGCGCGACGTGAAGCGTGTGTCTGATACTGCTGCGGGTCAGGTGCGGGTGATGTTGATCTCGGTCGGGTTCGCCATGATGTCGAAGACGGCGGAGTACTTCGCCCCGCCGGCGAGGAGGGCGTCCTTCTGCTCGTCGTCGCAGTCGGCGTCGATGTCGAACTCGAGGTCGACGTTGCTGAAGCCCTTGCGCACGTCGGGGTCGATCCCGAGCACACCGCGCACGTCGATGTCGGCGATCACCTTCGACGACACCCTGTGCAGAGGGATGTTCCGCGCCGCGGCTCCCGTGGCGATCCCGGCGGTGATACAGGCGGCGAGCGCGTGGAGGACGTACTCCTGCGGCGTCGGCCCGTGACCGTGCCCGAGTGTCGGATGGTCGGCGGAGAAGTCGAACTCGGCGACGTGCTGCTGATCGGCCCCGAGCCCGTACCACTCGAAGATCGACGACTGGCTGGCCGTCCCCTCGACCCACTCGTTCTTGGCGGAGAACTTGAACTGGGCCAGGTCGCCGTTCTCCTTCATCTTCGCAATGGCGCCGAACATCTTCTCGCGCGGCACACCGTTGAATTCATCGGTCACCTTGGAACCCCCGTTCGTTGAGTGCAGAACCCGGCCCCCACCGGGCAGTTGTAGTGTAGACCGGGTCGGGGGACGTCGCAGCGGGTGTTCCGCTGTCGGCAGTGTCCCCCCGGGACGGGGGTCCGTGATGTCGTGGGAGATGGTCGATGAGGGGTGGGGGCGTCGCGCCGCCGACTTCGCCACGTTCGCCGAGCCCTCCCATATGCGGGAGTACGTGTCGATGCACGAGCGGCTGGGCCTCAGAGAAGGCGACCGTCTGCTCGACGCAGCGTGCGGCTCCGGCCTCCAGATCGAGTTGGCGCGTCTTCGCGGGGCAATCTGTTCAGGGATCGATGCATCGCCACGCCTCGTCGCGGTCGCCAAGCACCGGAACCGGGACAGCGACGTCCGGGTCGGCGACATGCAGGCGCTGCCGTGGGACGACGCTTCGTTCGACATCGTCACCAGCTTCCGCGGAATCTGGGGGACGACTCCCGGCGCCGTCGAGGAGGCCCACCGAGTGCTCGTACCGGGCGGGCGGGTCGCGATGACCATCTGGGGCGATGTGGGGAAGTCGCCCGGCGCGTGGATGCTCACCCCCTTCCTGTGGGCCAACGAGGAGAAGGTCCGACATCAGGCCGACATGGTGTCGCTCGGACACCCGGGAGTGGGTGAGTCCTTTCTGGCCGACCGGGGCTTCGAACCAGAAGAGCGGTTCGAGATCACCTTCGTGTTCGAGTTCTCCGACCCGGGGGCCTACGCCCGCGCAATGGCGTCCATGGGCCCGTCGTACGAGTCGATCCAGGACATCGGTGAGGACGAGTTCCACACGCGTGCCGTCGAACTCGCGTCGGGTTTCGTCCGTGAGGGTCTGCCGCTGCGCGGTGAGCTCCAGCTCTTCGGCTACATCGGCGTCAAGCACTGACGGCGAGGAACGACACGAGGTGGTCGGCGAGCTCGGCAGTGTCGGCCGAGGCGCCGTGGATGAAACTCGACCGGCGCCGGCGCAGGAACGAGCCGCCGAGGAAGTAGAGACCGGGGGCGTCGACCACGCCGCCGTCGTGTCGTAGGCGGCCGTTGGCGTCGAACACGTCGACGTCGAGCCAGGAGAAGTCGGGGCCGAAGCCGGTGGCCCACACGACTGCTCCCACCTCGCCACTCCTGAGGTCGAGTGTCAGCGGTGCTCCGGAGTCGACACGCGTCGGTTCGGGGCGTTCCTCGGGTGGTGCCTCGGTGTCGGTCGTCTCGATCCACTCGTCGATCTCGTTGAGCAGGCGTCCGAGCTTCAGGTCGGCGAGGGAGCAGTGGTTGCGGAGTCCACCCGAGAACAGCGCCACACCGTCGCGCAACGTGCCGAGACGCCCGCGCAGCTCGACGCCGAGTGCGGAGAGGCGATTGAGGTCGACCGTGCGCCGGTCGGTCGTCCCGACGAGTTGCGGGGAGGCGACCTTCCGTGCCCGTTGGATCTCGTCGACCTCGTCGTAGCGTTCGTCGAGGCGACCGGTCGTCTCCATCCAGTGCTGGATGTCGCGCCCCCGGTAGATGCGCGGCATCCGGACGTGCTCGCCGACCGACAGTGTGACGGGCCGCCCCGACTCGTGGATCTCCTCGGCCAGCTGGATCCCCGTCGCGCCGGCCCCGACCACCAGCACGCCGCCGTCGGGGAGGTCGTCGGGACTCCGATACCGCAACGGGTCCACCTGCTCGACCGTGGTCGGGATCCCCTCGGCGATCGGCGGGACGCTCGGCACCGTGCAGGCCCCAGAGGCCAGCACCACGCATCGGCAGTTCCATGTGCCGTCCGTGGTCGTCACCTCGTATCCGCCGTCTTCGGGGCTCACCGCGCTGACCTCCACACCGGTGCGGAGTGGTGCCGACACCGCGTCCCCGTAGTCGGCGATGAACGAGGCGATCTCGGCGGCGTCCATGAACCCGTGTGGATCGTCACCCTCATAGACCGAATCGGGGAGTCGCGTCTGCCAGTTGGGGGTGAGGAGAGTGAACGAGTCCCACCGCTGCGTACGCCACGAGTTGGCGGCCTCACCCCGCTCGAGTACGACGTGGTCGATGCCGCGCGCCGACAGCCGCCTGCTCATCGCCAACCCGTTGTGGCCCCCGCCGATCACCACGACGGTGACGTGCCGCCCGCGCTGCATGGCTTCATCATCGCACCCGGCGGCTGACCTCGTGAACAACCTTGCGGGACTCCGCAGTTGTGTTCACGAGAACGTCAGGCGGGGGCGCCGAACTGGCGGTCGCCGGCGTCACCCAGGCCGGGCACGATGAACGCGTTCTCGTTGAGGCGCTCGTCGACGCTGGCGGTGTAGAGCGTGACGCCCAGCCCGGCCTCCTCGACGGCGGCGATGCCCTCGGGGGCGGCCAGCGCACACACGACCGTGAGCGGTTCGGGGGCGCCGCGCTGGAGCAGCAGTTCGAGGGTGTGGATGAGTGAGCCGCCCGTGGCCAGCATCGGGTCGACCACGATCACCGGGCGGTCGGCGAGCGACTCGGGGAGCTTGTTGACGTACGGCTCCGGCTCGTGGGTGTCCTCGTTGCGGGCGATGCCGATGAACCCGATGTCGGCGTTCGGGAGCAGTTCCTGGGCCGGGCTGAGGAAACCGAGCCCGGCGCGCAGGATCGGCACGATCACGGGCTGGATCCTCAGCCGTGTCGCCGGAGCCGTGGTGAGCGGGGTCTGGACGGTCCCCTGGACGGTGGGGAGCGCCCGTGTCGCCTCGGCGATGAGAAGGGTGCCGATCCGTTCGAGGTTGCGCCGGAACAGCGCGTTGGGGGTGTCGACGTCGCGGATGCGGGCGAGGGCATCAGCCACGAGGGGGTGTTCGACGACGACGGTTTCGACGGGCATTCGGGCAGTCTCCTCGTGATGCGTGATCCGGTCAGGTTCCCAGTTCGGCGTCGGCCTTGAGGACCGCGAGTTCCAGAGATTGTACCATCGCGATGCTGAAGAGACGCTGA
>CBFCWZ010000108.1:0-10720 GCA_965601935.1 uncultured Ilumatobacteraceae bacterium | reverse complement strand
CGACACCGAGGCACCGGTCGACACCGAGGCACCGGTCGACACCGAGGCACCCGCGGCGACCGAGACGCCCGATCCGGTGGGCGCCGAGGTGGACTTCGATGGAACCTGGGTGGCGACGAGCGATTCTCTGTTCGGGTACCGCGTCGAGGAGGAGATCACCGGCGTCGCCGTCACCGCAACCGGGCGCAGCAACGAGATCGACGGCACCCTCGAGATCGAGGGCACGGCGGCATCCGTCAGCGTGACCGTGCTCGTCGAGAACATCACGAGCGACGACTCGCGTCGCGATTCGGCCTTCCGGGGCCGCATCATGGAGGCCGGCGACTTCCCCGAGGCCACGTTCGTGAGCACCGAACCCATCGAGTTCGGCGAGATCCCGTCCGATGGTGAGCAGGTCACCGTTCCCATCACCGGCGACGTCACCCTCAAGGACGTCACGAACAACGTCACCTTCGAGGCGACCGCGGAGATCGACGGCGACCGCATCGGAGTGCTCGGCAACATTCCCGTCGTGTTCGCCGACTACGGCATCGACAACCCCTCGTTCGGCCCGGTCTCGACCGACGACGAGGGACTCATCGAGTTCATCCTCGTCTTCGAACCCGCGTAGCCGGCGCGGCGAAGCCCTCAGACGGCCGAAGCATCCCAGGCAGCCGCAAGGGCTGCGTAGCGCCCGCCGAGGGCGACCAACTCGTGGTGATCGCCGAGTTCGGCGAGGCGACCGTCGGCCACGACCGCGATGCGGTCCGCTCGCCGCACGGTGGACAGCCGGTGGGCCACGACGATCGTGGTCCGTCCGGTCATCAACCGCTCCAATGCCTGCTCCACGATCGCCTCGGTCCCCGGGTCGAGGTTGCTCGTGGCCTCGTCGAGAACGAGCACGGCCGGGTCGACGAGCGCTGCACGGGCGAGAGAAACCAGCTGTCGCTCGCCCGCCGACAGCCGTGATCCCCGCTCGCGGACGTCCGTCCCCACGCCGTCGGGCAACTGGGTGATGCGCTCCCGGATGCCGATCGCGTCGAGAGCCTCCAGCAACTCGTCGTCGGTGGCGTCGGGCCGGGCGATACGGATGTTGTCGGCGATCGTGCCACCGAACAGGAAACCCTCCTGGGGGACCACGACCACACGGGCGCGGAGCGACTCGGCAGTGGCGTCCCGTAGGTCGACCCCGCCGAGTCGGATCTCCCCCGCGGTGGGGTCATAGAGCCGGGCGACCAGCTTGGCCAAGGTCGACTTCCCGGCACCCGTCGGACCGACGAGTGCCAGGCGTTCCCCGTCGGCGATCGTGATCGACACGTCGCGCAACACCGGGATGTCGGTACTCGGATAGCGGAAGCTGACATCGCGCACCTCGATCGCGCCGGAGGGCGGCAACCCGACCTCGCCCGGCATCACGTCGGGGTCCGTGTCGAGGATTCCGAACAGCTTGTTCAGTGACGCCGCCGAGGACTGCACGGTGTTGTAGAGCTGGCTCAGCTGCTGCACCGGCTCGAAGAGCTGGTTCACCAGCAGCACGAACGCGATCACCGTGCCGATGGTGACGTCGCCGCGGTTGACCAGCCAGCCACCGGCACCCACGACCATCGCGACGGCGATGACCCCGCTGGCCTCGACGAGGCCGAAGAACCAGGTGGACACGCGGATGCTGTGGACGTGGGAGTCGAACAGCGAGCGGTTCGACTCGACGAACCGGCGGTTCTGCTCGGGCTCGCGGGCGTAGGCCTGGATCACCCGGACACCGGCGATGCCCTCCTGCAGGGTGGAGAGGTTCTGCCCGACCCGCTCCCGCACTTCGAGGTACGCCGCGTTCGAGTCGCGCTGGAACTTCCGGGCTGCCACCAGCAGGATCGGCATTACGAGCAGGGCGACGATCGTGAGCTGCCACGACATCACGAACATCAGGACGAACGCGAAGGTGACGAGGAAGCTCGCCGCCACGAACTGGAGCAGGCCCCACTGGACGAGCTCGGCCATCGACTCGATGTCGGCGGTCATGCGGGAGATGAGGACGCCCGACTTGATGCGGTCGAAGAAGGCCAGCGACTGTCGCATGATGTGGTCGAACACGCGCAGCCGCAGCAGGCGGAGGAACCCTTCCCCCGCCCGGTTGATGTACACGTACTGCTGGCGCGCCGCCAGGTACGAGAGGATCACGACGATGATGTAGGCGATCACCGCGTTGCGCAGCACCGAGGTGTCGCCGACGGCGATCCCGTTGTCGATCCCGTAGCGGACGAGCACCGGGCCGAGCAACAGGCCGAGCGTGGACACAGCCGTGAAGCCGATCGCCCCGGTAATCGTGCGCCGGAACGGGCCGGCCATCCGGAGGGCCCGCCGCAGGACCCGGCGGGCCTCTCCCGACTCGAGCTTGTCGTCCTCGCTGACCGAACCCATCCCCCACATCAGCGACCACCACCTGGTTCGCCGGCGGGTTGGGGGGCGGAGCGTTCCCGCTCGTCGTCCTCCATCGCCGCCAGCACCTCGCGGTACCGCGGCTCGGAAGCGAGCAGCTCGTCGTGGGGACCCACCGCACGGACCATGCCCTCGTCGAGGAGCACCACCGTGTCGGCCAACGCGATCGTGCCCGGACGGTGGGCGATGACGATCGTGGTGCGCCCCTCCATCACGGTGGACATCGCCGATCTGATCTCGTGCTCCTTCGAGGGGTCGACCGCAGACGTCGCGTCGTCGAGCACCAGGATGCGGGGATCGGCGACGATCGCCCGCGCGATGGCGATCCGCTGCCGTTGCCCTCCCGACAGCGAGTATCCGCGCTCCCCCAGCATCGTGTCGTAGCCCTCCGGCAGGCCCATCACGAAGTCGTGGGCGCCGGCGAGACGGGCGGCACGTTCGATGGTGGCCTGGGACGCATCGGGGTGGGCGAAGGCGATGTTGGCACTGACCGTGTCGTGGAACAGAAGGGTGTCCTCGAACACGATGCCCACGGCACGGCGGAGATCGTGCAGGCTCAGGTCGCGTACGTCGACGCCGTCGAGCCGGATGGAACCGGAACCGACATCGTAGAAGCGCACGAGGAGTCGGGCCACGGTCGACTTGCCCGACCCGGTGGCGCCCACCAGCGCCACCGACTGCCCAGCCGTGAGATCGAGGTCGAAGCCGCGCAGCACCGCCGCATCGGAGTCGTAGTCGAAGCTCACATCGTCGAAGACGAGTGCGCCGCGGCTGCCATCGTCGGGGAGGTGTGTCACCGCCGCGGGGTCGGCGACCTCGGGCGCGGTCGTCAGTACCTCGTTGACCCGCTCGAGAGCGACCGATGCCCTCTGACCCCAGGCGATGACCATGCCCAACATCCTCAGCGGCTGCACCAGCAGGGCCACGAAGAAGTTGAACTGGACGAGCTGGCCCAACGTCAGGTCGCCGTCGATCACCCTCAGCCCGCCGATCCCGAGAACGGCGATCATGCCGATCGAGGGGAGCAGTTCGATGGCCGGGAGGAAAGATGCCCGCACCCGGGCGGCCCTCAGAGACTGCCGCTGGATGTCGTCGGCTTCGTTCTCCAACCGGTCCCGCTGCACGTCCTCGGCACCGAACCCCTTCACCACACGGATGCCGCCCACGCTCTCCTCCACCACCGTCGCCAGCTCGGCCTGCTCGGCCTGCACCGCCAGCAGGGCCGGGTGGATCGAGCTGGAGAACCGGCGGCCGGCCACGTTCACGAGCGGCAACGGGGCCAGTGCGATCACTGCGAGCAACGGGTCGGTGGCGACCAGGATGATCGTGACGACCGTGATCATCGCCAGGTTGGACAGCGTGATGGGGATCATCACGACGAACATCTGGATCTGGTTGAGGTCGCTCGACGACCGGCTCATCAACTGGCCGGTCTGGGCCCGGTCGTGGTAGCCGATGTGGAGCGACATGATGTGGCCGAACAGCCGTTCGCGCAGGCGGGTCTCGGTCCACCTGGCCTCCCGGAACGCGTAGTAGCGCCGGAGAGCAGTGAAGGTGCCGGCGAGCACGCCGGCAGCTGCGATCAGCGTGGCCCAGAGCCACAGGAGGTCCTCCTCCGCGATGCCGCGGTCGATTCCGTAGCGCACCAGGACGGGCACCGAGACCTTGCCCGCCATCCAGACGAGGCCGACGAGGGTGCCGATGGTGAGGTTCCGCCGCTGGGCCTCGAGCGTGGAGGAGAGCAGCGCCCAGCGCGTGGAACGGGCACTCACGGCGCGCCCCTCGGGTTCCACGGCAGACTCAGGAGAGCAGCTCCGTGACCCTCTCCTTGGGACGGCCGATGATCGCCTTCTCGGCGGTGACGAGCAGAGGGCGCTGGAGGAGCCGTTTGTTGGCGACGAGGATGTCGACGATCTGGTCGTCGGTCTCGACGTCGGCGTCGGTCAGCTCGAGCTTCTTGAACAGGCTGTCGCGCCGAACCAGGCTGGTGGCCGGGTCCTCGAGCTTGGCGATGATCCCCCGCAGGGTGTCGGCATCGGGCGGGTCCTGGATGTAGTTGACGATCTCCGCCTCGACGCCCAGCTCTTCGGCAATGCGCACGGCATTGGTGGACGAATTTCAATGCTTGTTGTGGAAGATCGTCACGTCGGCCATGGCGCCGACTCTACGACG
This sequence comes from uncultured Ilumatobacteraceae bacterium, assembly GCA_965601935.1. Taxonomy (GTDB): domain Bacteria; phylum Actinomycetota; class Acidimicrobiia; order Acidimicrobiales; family Ilumatobacteraceae; genus CBFCWZ01. The sequence continues at coordinate 6,136 of CBFCWZ010000108.1, read as the reverse complement.
CAGCCACCCCCGACCTCGGATCGGTTGCCGATCAGTGCCACACCCCCTCCGTACCGTCGACCGGGCCGACTCCTTCCTCGCCACCTCCACCGAAGGAGCCACCATGGCCGACTTCTGCCGATACCGCGGCCTTCCCCGAGCCGGTATCGATCCCATCACCGACGGAGCCACCGCGCTCGACCTGCTCATGTCGATGGCCGACTTCCCTCTGGCCCCACAGGTCATCACCGTGGTTCTCGACGCGCGCCACATCGGCCACGCCGGCATGGTCGTGCACGGGGCGGAGTCGGCGGATTCCGTGGTCGTCGTGGCCGAGACCGTCGCGGAGGCCATCCCCGGTCCGGGCAGACCGGCGGCCTCCGGGGTCCTCATGGCGAGCATCCGTCCGCACGGGCACCTCGACGAGCGCGACGGCGATCGGTGGTGGGAGATGTGCGATCTCTTCGAACAGCGCCACGCCCAGCTCTTGGAGTGGTTCGTGGTCACCGACCCCGAGGTGTGGTGCCCGCGTGACCTGCTCGGCGTGCCCTCACGGTGGGGGCGTCGTGCTGCCTGAACGGGCCCTGCGCTCGGCCGGCGAGAGGCGCAGACCGGCCTCCTTCAACCGGCGCACCAGGTCGCGGCTGTCGACCATCTCGGCGCCGGCGGCGAGCATCTCGTCGAGGTACTCCTCGGGGATGTCGTAGTGGTCGCCCTGGAAACCGCGTTCCGGAATGCCCACCCGCCGCGCGAAGTCGTGGAGCTCGTCGAGCGACGCGTCGCTCACCAGGTGCGACCACCTCTGCCCGCGGTGCCACCAACGCGGCGTGTCGATGAGGATCGCCATGTCAGTCTCCCGCGACGGGCGTCGCGGCGAGTTCCTCGTGCGTGTCGGCAGCCTGCGGGAACCGTCCCGCGCTCTCGAGCCACACGTACACGGCCAGGCCCACCGTGGCAACCACGCCCATCACCACGATCGCCTGGCGCAGCCCGATCGCCTCGGCCAAGAGCCCGAGGGGGGCCGCGGCCATGCCGAACCCGGCCCAGCTCAGCATCAGCAACGACTGCACGCGCCCCTGGTGCGACGGCTCGGCCATGTTCAGCCCGATCGTGTTCGAGAGCGACTGGAAGCCTGTCGCACCCGCGCCGATGACACCGACCACCAGGACCGCCAGCCAGAACACGGGGACCAGGGCGAGCACGATCACCCCGAGCCCGAACACGAACCCGCTGATCACCATCAACCTCCATGCACCGGCTCCGTCGGCGCGGCTGGCGAGCGCCAGCGACACGAGAATCGCACCCACCGAGCTCGCCGACATGATCAAACCGACGTGGCCGTCACCCAGGTCGAAGTTCCCCTTCACCAGTGCAGGAATGAAGGCGACGTAGTTGAAGCCGAACACGATCACGAAGATCGACGCCACCACGAGCCGACGCAGCCTGCGCCGGGCGAACACGTACCGCACCCCGTCGGCGATCTCGGCGAGCGGCCGCGCCGGGGGCAGCCCCTCCCTCACGGCCCCGGGCGGGCAACGGAACAGCATCAGCAAGGCGATCGTGGAGAAGCCGGCCGACACGAGGTAGGCGCCACCGATCCCGAAGAACGCGATCCCTGCCAGGGCCCCGGCGAACGAGGGCGCGAGCACGCGGGTTCCGTTCATGCTCAGCATCGAGAGGGTGATCGCGTTGCCGAGGTGTTCGCGCCCGACGAGCTCCGACGTGAACGCGACCCTCGTCGGGCCGTAGAAGCCGAATGCGGTCCCCTGCATGATCGACGCCACCATCAGCATCCAGAGTTCGGCCACCTCGGTCACGACCACGATGCCCATCCCGGCCGCACCGACGAACAACACGCCCTGCGCGGCGAGCATGACTCGCCGCTTGGGGAGGCGGTCGGCAGCGACCCCGCCGAGAGGGGTGGCGATCAGCATCGACAGGCCGAACCCCAGGTACACGAGTCCGAGTGCACCCTCCCGCTCGGTGAGATCCCAGGCGAGAACCCCGCGCAACAGGAACTGCATCTGCACTGCCATGAACGAGAACGTGCCCGCCCACCACAGCCGCCGATAGCCGGGCACCCGGAGCGACGAGAACGCCGCGGACGTGGGGACTCGGCCGACCATGGGGTCCGAGTCTGCCGGAGAAGCGGGCGACCTGTACGACTGGCGTCGGAGCAACGGTCAGCGGACGCGCGGTGACCGCGTCGCCCGCCGAACCCGTACCGGAATCCGGATGGGCGTGGGGGCGCGTGCTGCCACCACTGCGACTGCCGCGACGGTGGCGGCTGCGATCCAGGCGATGAGCACGACGCGCACCGTAGCCCAGGAATCGGCCTGCGTCACGCTCAGGTTCCGGATTCCTGGTGCATGTGGTTCACTGAGGGGCCATGACCGACCTGCAGACGATGCCTGCGGAGGTCGATGTCGAGCCCGACATCGACACCGAACCGGGGGAACCCACCAACGCCCACATCGTCAAGACCAAGCGTGGCGAGAACGCCGCTGCGAAGGTGCTCGAAGCGCGCATCACGGGCACACCGTTGGAGGCGCTCTGCGGGTACGTGTGGGTGCCGTCGCGTGACCCGAAGAACCTCCCGATGTGCGAGGAGTGCAAAAGCATCTACGGCGTCTACAAGGCCTTCAACGACGGCCTCCGCGACACGCCGAACGAGTAGCGGGTGGCCGAACTCCGGATCCGCCCGGCCGTGCGGGGCATCGTCCTCACCCCCGATGCCGACGTCCTGCTCGTCCGATTCGAGTTCCCCACCCGTACGGTCTGGGCTCTGCCCGGGGGCGGGCTCGACCCGGGTGAGGACCATGTGGCCGCACTGCACCGAGAATTGGCCGAAGAAGTCGGTCTCACCGACGTCGACGTCGGGCCCCACGTGTGGGACCGGGAGCACATCATCCCCCACGACGACGGCAGGTGGGACGGCCAACGCGACCGCTTCTACCTCACTCCGGTCCCGGAGCGGTTCGAGCCCCGCCCCCAGCTTTCATGGGACCAGCTCCGCTCCGAGCGTCTCCACGAGATCCGTTGGTGGAGCCTCGCCGACGTCGAAGCGGCCACGGGCATCTGGTTCGCCCCGCAGCGGCTCGGGGAGTTGCTCCGACTCCTCCACGAGTCGGGGCCGCCCGCTGCGCCGCTCGATTCAGGCGTCTGAGGCCACGGCAGGGTCCGCGCCGTCACATTCGTCGGGCGCGGTGCCCATCGCCAGTGCCGTAGGGTGCCGGCCATGGAGGTGGCCGACGTCGAGACGTTCGTCGTCGGCAATCCACCACCCCACTTCGGGGGGCGCTACTTCATCGTCGTCAAGCTCACCACCGACTCCGGTGTGGTGGGCTACGGCGAGGTCTACGTGGCCACGATCGGACCACACACCGTCGCCGCGATGATCGACGACGTGGCCGAGCGTTGGCTCGTCGGCGCCGACCCGTCGCGGACCGAACTGCTGTGGCGGCGGATGTACTCGAGCGGGTACGCCCTCCGCCCGGACCCGACCCTGGTCGGAATCATGAGCGGGCTCGACATGGCCTGCTGGGACATCGTGGGCAAGGAACTGGGGCGTCCCGTGAGCGATCTGCTGGGGGGCCGCGTCCGCGATCACGTCCGCACCTACACCTACCTCTACCCCGCCGCGGAGAGGCCGGACGTCTACACCGATCCGGAGGACGCCGCCAGACAGGCCGCGTTCGAGGTCGACCGCGGCTTCTCGGCAGTCAAGTTCGACCCGGCGGGGCCGTACACGGCCTTCGACGGACACCAGCCGGGCCTGGACGACATGGAGCGGTCGGTGGCGATGGTCGCCGCAGTTCGGGAGGCCATCGGCTCGCGGGCCGACATCCTGATCGGCACCCACGGCCAGTTCACCGCGGCCGGAGCGATCCGACTCGCCCGCCGGCTCGAGGAGTTCGACCCCCTCTGGTTCGAGGAGCCCACCCAGCCCGGCCAACCCGCCGAGATGGCCAAAGTGGCGCGGGCGACGTCGATCCCCGTCGCAACCGGTGAGCGCCTCACCACGATCGACGAGTTCGCCGCCCTCGCCACGCACGGGTCCGCGGCGATCTGGCAGCCCAACCTCGGGCGCTGCGGCGGGTTCACCGCCGCCCGCAAGATCGCTGCCGTGGCCGAAGCCTTCGGCTGCCAACTGGCGCCCCACCTGTACTCGGGGCCGATCCTCGGCGCCGCCAACATCCAGCTGTCGGCAGCGATCCCGAACCTCCTGATCGCGGAGGGCATCCGGGACTGGACCGGATTCCACGCCGACCTCCTCACCACGCCGATCACCTGGGCCGACGGCGGAGTCGTCGTGCCGACCGCACCGGGCCTGGGGGTGGAACTCGACGAGGGGGTCGCCCGAGCCCACCCCTACGAGGGCGTCGACCTGCATCTGTCGATGCACCCCGATCCGCTCTCGTGACGCCCTCGTTCGGCCGGCCGGGTCTGCCGTCCACGGCGACGTCGGCCTCGGCAGCTACAGGTAGAGCACGGACGCGATCGCGAAGAACACGCTCACGCCGATGATGTCGTTGGCCGCGGCGATGAACACCCCCGTGGCCACCGCCGGGTCGACCCCGGCACGGTCGAGCCCGATGGGCAGGGTGGCCCCGAGCGCAACGGCCATCGTCATCGAGGCCATCAGGGCGATGACCGCGGTGACCGCGAGTCCGACCGCATCGTCGATGTCGGCCCCGAGCCAGTCGGCGACGAGAACGAATCCGGCCATCGCCAGCCCCACGACGGCACTGTTGATCAGTGCGCCCGCGGTCTCGCGCCCGAATCGCCGCAGTTGGTCGCCCTGCCAGATGGTGCCGTTGCTCATTCCGGCCACGGTGACCTGCGACGCCTGGATCCCTGCGTTGCCGGCCATCGCCATCACGACCGGGATGAAGCTGGCCAGGATCGCCGCCTCCAACAGCTGGTCCTCGAACCGGCCGATGGTGACGCCGGCGAGCGCCGACCCGATGAGACCGGCGAGCAGCCACGGCAAACGGTGCGTGACCATCTGCCACACCGAGTCGTTCGGAGTCGCATCGGGGTCGAGACCCGAGGCGATGTGCCCGTCCTCGCGCAGTTCTTCCTGCAGCACGGCACCGAGTTCCTCGGTGGTGATCCCCCCGAGGAGCCGGCCGCCGGAATCCACGACCGGGATGGTCGTGACGTGCTGGTCGCGGGCGAGACGGAGCACGTCCTCCTGGTCGATGTCGGGCGACACCGTGAGGATGTCGGAGCGGGCCCACACGCTGATCGGGTCGTTGCCAGGGTGGACGAGCAGGTCCTCCGGTTCGAGGTATCCGACGAGGGCGCCGTCCGATCCGGTGACATAGACGGCCCGCACGGTTCCCACCTCGGCCGCCCGATCCTGGATGGTGGTGACCACTTCGAGCAGCGTGCGACTCCCCGGCACGGCCACGAACTCATCGGTCATGATCTCGCCGGCGGTGTCGATGCCGTACGAGACACGGGCGGCGAGTTCGGTGCCGGCGGGGACCCTGTCGATGACCCTCTCGCGAGTGTCGTCGGGGAGGAGTCCGACGATGTCGACGGCCTCGTCGAGCCCGAGGCCCTGGAGGATCTCCACGAGCCGGTCGAGGGTTTCGTCTGCGGCCAGGATCACACCCGCACGCGGGTCGACGATGTCGAGGATCCCGACGGCCCGCGTCAGCGGGATCCAGCCGAAGAGAGTCCGGGCCCGGTTCAAGGGCAGCTCCCTCATCAGGGTGAACACCTGGCTGGGGTTCCAGGCGCCGATGCGTTCGAGGACGGCCTCGCGGTCACCGTCCTTGATCCGGCGGGAGAACCACTTCACCGCATCGGGGTCGGTGCCCTCGACGATGTCATCGGCCACCCGGGCACCGGCGCCAGTCATGCGGCGCAACGTAGCACCGCGCTCTCCCGCGTCAGCGGAAGTCGCGGCTCGTGGTCCGGCCCGGGAGGGGAAGGGGAGCGAGGTGTTCGGCCACGACGTTCACCACCCCCTGGCTGCGTTCCAGGCGCCCCCGCACCACCATCGCCGGGGCTCCCCGGGCGACCTTGCGGAAGCGGGCCCAGCACCCCTTCGAGATCACCACGTTGATCAGGCCGGTCTCGTCCTCCAGGTTGAGGAAGGTGGTTCCCTGGGCGGTCATCGGCCGCTGGCGGTGGGTGACCACAC
>CBFCWZ010000107.1:0-10771 GCA_965601935.1 uncultured Ilumatobacteraceae bacterium | reverse complement strand
GACCCTCCCGGGACAGCCACCCACACCCTGGAGGGAGTCGCCTGTGCCGATCTGCGCGACGAGGTCACCGCCCTTCCGTGCCCACTCGCCGAGCGGGGGCACGTTGCCGTCCTCGATGAAGTAGGGCGGCTCCAGCTCCCACAGCTCGCTCCACTCGGCGTAGCGGCCGGCGAGCGGGTCGCGGAACCTGACCGGGTCGGCCACGAACGGCTCGACCTCGTCGTCGAGCAACATGAACACGTGCGCGGCCTCGGCGAGGTCGCCGGCCTTGGCGTGCCGACGGCCCAGCTCGCGCACGGCCATGCGGATCTCGTGGACGGCCCGGACGATGTTGGTCTTCGTGCGCTCGCGGAACGCCATCTGATGACCGGCCACGAGCGCCGCCTCGAACTGACCGGCCAACTCTTCTCCGAGCGGCGCGACCTTCTCGCGCACCTCGGCTGTGAGCGCCTCGCGCTCGGCGGCGCGGGCCGCGTTGCGGTGGGCGGGCGACTCGTCGTCGGACTGCAGTCGGACCCGGTCGATCGCGGCGAGCGCGATGTCGGGGTCGGTCTCCCAGGTCTCGGCGCTGATCTCCCACTCGTTGGGCCCACGGGAACCGTGGTCGACGAGGAACTCCTCGAATGCCGCGACGAACGCCACCACGTCGGCGTGTTCGTCGGCTCGGAGCCGACCGTGCAGCCCTGAGACCCCCAGGTCGAAGTGGTTCGTGAGGGTGTGCGATGCAGCGACCCGGCGCGACAGCTCCCACATCTCGAAGCTCGACTCGGCGGAATCGACATCGCCGATCCCGGCGAGCAGCTTCATCGGGATGGAGGGATCGCCGATGGCCTCACCGATCGCGCCGAGGATGCCAGGAGCGATCCCAGAACTGCTCGACGCGACGCAATGGCTCTCGAAGAGCTTCTGGAGACGACCCTGGACCAGCCGGATCCGGGCGAGCAGCTCTTCGTCGGTCGCCGCGGCGAGGTCGGGGCGCTTCGCCCGCAGGGCGATGGTCTCGGTGCGTTCGCGGTCGATCTCGGGCCACTCGGTGGTGCTCATCACCCATCCGAGGTGTTCGCCGATCTTCGGGACCAGATCGGGCCTCTCGTCGTCGGGATGCGGGCTGTACGGCGGTACGTCGGGATGATCCCCGAAGAAGGCCAGGTCGAGTTGCTCGACCGTGACGGCCGGGCTCCGAACACCCTGCATACGGACGTTGGAGAGGTTGATGTAGAAGTAGCCCCCGAAGAAGCCGTTGCACTCGGGGAGCACCGGATCCCACTCGTCGGACGAGAAGGACCCCTGGCGCACGTAGCCGTCGCGCCAGCCCAGGCAGATCCCACGATCCCAGCACATCTGCTGGCCCAGCGGGCTCGCCGGCGTGGGCAGGACCTCACCCGCGTTGGCCCGTGTGTAGTGCGGCCAGCGCTCGCTCGGCGGCCAGTCGGTGATCCAGCGCTCCTGCATCGTCCCCCTCCGTGTCGTGCCCTGCCCCGGTCCCCATGGCCGGGTTCGACGGGAACCTACAACCTCAATTAGTTTCGACACGTACGGAAAGTCCTTCCGTACCAGAATTTCCGGGGGCCGCTGAATGGGGACGAGGACCGAGACCACCTTCTGCCGTGTGTGCCACGCCAGTTGTCCGATGGAGGTCGACATCGACGACAACCAGGTCGTGGCCGTGCGCGGGGTCGTCGACGACCCGCTCTTCGAGGGGTACACCTGTATCAAGGGCCGGGCTCTGCCCGACCAGTTCGCCGACCCGAACCGCATCGTCACCCCCCTGCACCGGCGACCCGACGGCACCTTCGCGGAGCTCTCCAGCGCCGACGCGCTCGACGGGATCGCCGCCGAACTGAGGCGGATCATCGACGAACACGGCCCTCGTGCCGTCGCGTCGTACACCGGGACGGGTGGCTACCAGAACTCGGTGGCGGTTCCGGCTGCCCGGGCGTTCCACAAGGGCCTCGACTCGCCGTCGTTCTACACGTCGGTCACGATCGACCAACCGGCCAAGACGACCGCGCCGTTCCGCGTGGGGATCTGGGAAGCGGGTGTCCACGGCTTCCGCGACGCCGACGTGCTGATGGCCATCGGGTACAACCCGATGGTGTCCTCCTACGGCCCCGTCGGCGGGCTGCAAGGGACGAACCCGTTCACCGTGCTGCGCCGCCGGAAGGAGGAGGGCCTCAAGCTGATCGTGGTCGATCCGAGGCGCACCGAATTGGCGACCCAGGCCGACATCCACCTCCAGGTGAAGCCGGGCGAGGACGCCATCCTCGTGGCGGGGATGATCCGCCATCTCCTCGACAACGATCTCCACGACCACGAGTTCTGCGACCAGTGGGTCGACCAGCTCGACGAGATCCGTGTGGCGGTCGAGCCCTACACGCTCGAGGCCGTCGCAGAACGCTGCGGGCTCGGCGCGGCCGACATCGCCGCCGCTGTGGAAATGTTCGCCGCCGGCCCGCGCGGTTCCGCGGGCACCGGTACCGGGCCGAACATGGCCAAGCACTCGAGCCTCACCGAGCACATGGTGATCGTGCTGAACACCATCTGCGGCCGGTACAACCGGGCCGGCGACGAGCTGGAGAGCGGCGCTCTCCTCTACCCCGAGCCGCCCCACCGGGCACAGGTGATCGCGCCACGCAACCCCGCCACCGGCCCGCCTGCGCGCATCCGCAACCTGCGCGGCTATCGGGGCGAGATGCCAACGGCCACCCTGGCCGAGGAGATCCTCACCCCGGGCGAAGGGCGTGTCCGGGCACTCATCGTGAGCGGTGGCAATCCGGCCGTGGCCTTCCCCGACCAGGAACTGACGCTCCGGGCGCTCGACGACCTCGAGCTGCTGGTGGTGATCGACCACCGGATGACCGCCACCGCCGAACACGCCGACTACGTGCTCGCTCCGACGCTCTCGCTGGAGCGGGCCGACATCCCCCACCTCATGGACCGCTGGCTGCGCAAGCCCTACAGCAACTACACCGACTCCGTCGTCGAGCGGCCGCCCGAGGCGCTCAACGAGTGGGAGGTCTTCTGGGAGCTGGCGTCCCGGCTCGGTCGCGAGTTGCCGTTCCCCGGTGGGTCCCCCGACATGACCGAACGCCCTGACGACCACGAGATCATCGACCGCGCCTACCACGGCTCACGGATGCCCATCGACGAGGCACGTTCGGGACGTGGCGTGCTGCGAGAAGACCTCACCCTGGTCGTCGACCCGGCCGAGGAGGGAGCCACCGCGCGCTTCCAGTTGGCACCCGACGACCTCATGGCCGAACTGGCCGAGTTCGGGAGCGAGGAGCCCGACACCGAGTTCCCGTACCGGCTCGTGAGCCGCCGCCTGAAGCACGTCCTCAACTCGCTCGGCTCCGAACTCCCCGGGCTGGCCCGCAAGGGCACCACGAACCCCGCATACATGCATCCCGACGACGTGACCGAGCTGGGCATCGGCTCGGGCGACCTCATCGAGATCCGCTCCGCCCGCTCTGTGCTGACTGCGGTCGTCGAGCCGGCCGACGACGTGAAGCAGGGTGTGATCTCGATGGCCCACTCGTGGGGCGGATCGTCGCTCACCGACGAGAAGGTGCGCGACATCGGCACCCCCACCAACCGGCTCGTGTCCACCGACACCGACTACGACCCCGTCACGGGGATGGTCGTCCAGAGCGCCATCCCGGTTGCTGTCACCCCGAGCACCGAGGAGTACTGATGGCCCGGGTCGACGTCCCCGACGGAGAGGGGCTCGAAGCGTCGCGCATCTGGCAACTCGCACCCCATCTGGGTGCCGGCCTCGGCGCGATGAGCAAGGCCGTGTACGAGGAGTCCAGCCTCGGCATCCGTGAGCGGGAGGTCGCGCGCATGCGGATCGCCCAGCTCAACGAATGTCACGTTTGACTGAACACGAGAGCTGCATCGGCGATGCAGCAGGGGATGAGCGACGAGCTCTACGAGCACGTTCACGCGTACCACGACAACCCCGACTTCACGGTGCGTGAGCGGTTGGCGGCCGAGTTCGCCGAGCAGTTCGCCATCGACCACCGGGGGATCGACGACACGATGTGGGAGCGGATGTCCGCGCACTTCAGTGATGTCGAGATGCTCGAACTCGTCGTCACGTGCGGCTTCTGCGTCGGGATGGGCCGGGGGTTCCAGGTGCTCGACATCGCCCGCGACTTCGACGTGTTGTGGAGCCGCGAACCGCACGACCGCCAGAACGAGGAGCCCACATGAGCCCGTCCGAGATCGTCACGACCTTCATCCGTGCCATCGAGAAGGGCGATCTCGATGCAGCAGTCGCCCTGGTGTCCGACGACTGCGAGTACGACAACGTCCCACTCGGGAAGGTGTTCGGGCCGGCCGACATCAAGACCACGTTGCTCCCCTTCCTCGAGCGCGCCGACTCGGTCGAGTGGATCGTCCACCGCCAGGCAGCCGACGGCCCGATCGTGTTCAACGAGCGGCTCGACCGCTTCCAATTCCCGTTCGGCTGGATCGAGGTGCCGGTCACCGGCGTCTTCGAGGTCCACGACGGCAAGATCACCCTCTGGCGCGACTACTTCGACGAGGGTTCCTACCGCGACCAGATCCCCTCACCATGATGGAACCGAAGGACTACTCACCCGTCCGCCCCGAAGTGCTGGAGGACCCGTTCCCCGTCTACGCCGGCGAACCGACCAGGGTGCCCTCGCCCTTCCTCTGGGGCCGGAAGAGCCTCCCCGTCGCCTGGTAGGCGTCAGCGCAGCGGGAGCCACCAGTCGGCCACGGTGGCGGCGAACCGGTCGGCGTACTTCTCCGTCAACTCATCCGCGTCGTCGGGAGCGGGCTGGGTCTCGGTGGCCGGAAGCTCGCTCTCCCGGATCGGGTCGACCCACTCGAGCTCGATCGTGGCGATCATGTCGCGAAACGTCGCCGCCGCGGATTCGTGTTGATCGCTGACCTGATGCTCGATGAACGTCCGGTGGTCCGGGTAGGAGAGATACGTGAAGTAGCTGCCCGGCTCCTGCCCGCGGAACCACTCGTAGTGGATCACGTCGGGCTCCTCGGCATGCGTGCGCCGCTGGAGCTCCCCGATCGCCTGCTCGAACCGCGCCTCGGTCCCCTCGTGCACGGTCACCTGGGCAATCAACGAAGCCATGTGCGGACCGTAGTCAGGAGATGCCGCGGTCGTACGTGTCGAAGTCGAGACCGAGGATCGCCCCGGCAGTCCTGAACCGGTGGCGGGTGTCGAGCCGTTCGACGGTGCCCCAGGGTGACTCGTGGCGAGGGAAGTCGGAGGTCGTCTCGGCACGGACCGTCGATCCGGGGGAGCCGTCACTCGTACCGCAGCGCCGTGCCGGGTTGCATGCGGAGCACGCGACGCATCGGCAGCCGGATCACGAGCAGCGTGGCGGCGACGGTGACCAGCAGGGCGACCCCGATCGTCCAGAGTGGGTAGACGAGCGCGAAGTCGGCGTCGAACCGGTCCTCCAGAACCCAGAGGATCAGCCGGGCGAAGAGGTACCCGACAGGCACGCCGACGAGCCATCCGAGGAGCGCGATCACGAGCCCTTCGGCCCGGAAGATCGCCCGCAGGTCACGATGCCGCGCCCCGATGCTCCTCAGCACGCCGATCTCCCTGGTGCGGTCGAGCACGTTGCTGGTCATGGCGCTGACGAGACCGATCATCCCGATCGCCACGACCGGCAGACCCATCCCCATCACCACGGTCACGATCAGTCGGTTCTCCGCGACGTTCTGCTCCCGGTCGATGTACCGCAACTGGGACTCCGTGTCGTACCCGTTCCGTGCGAGCACCTCGTGGATCGCCGTCGCTGCCGCGTCGACAGTCGCCGGGTCGGGGTCGACGGTCCGCACCCAGTAGTTGCCGGTGGTCCAACCCTCGTACTCGAACACCGTACGGATCGGCATGAACAGACCCTGCCCGTCGTTGACGAGTTGCCCGTCGATGCCGACGACCTCCAGCGCGAGGGGGCCGCGCCGAGTTTCGACGGTCACCGTGTCGCCCACCCCGAGGTCCTCCTGCGACGCTGCCGCTTCCCCCACCACGACGACTGGTGCCGCGGCAGCGGCCTCCTCCTCGGAGAACCAGCGCCCGGCGATCACATCGTGGCCGTAGGTGCTCTCTGCGGGCAGCCCCCACACGTACTTCTCGCCGCCGAGTTCGACGCTGCTGTAGACCATCTGATGGGCGTGGTCGACCTCCGGGACCGACTCGACGAGATCACCCGCCCGAGCGTCGAGCCCTGGATCGCGGTTCCACAGGATGATGTCGGCACCTTCCAGGTCGAAGCTGTTCAGATCCTCGTCGACCGCGGTGATCAGCACCGCACCGAAGCCCAGCATCGTCCCGACGGCCAGCCCGATCGGCACGGCGGTCGCGACGGTCCGGCCGGCGCGGCGTATCGCGTTGCGAACCCCCATCCGGGCGCGCCGCGAACGGACCGGGGCCAGGCCGGCCAGCCGGTCGAGGCGCCTCTGTCCGTACGTCGCCACCACGCCGTGGTCCTCGATTGCCTCGCGCACCGTGACGCGGGAGGCGCGCCACACGGCCGGGAGCGACGCGATGGCCGTACCCCCGAGACCGACGATCACGCTCAGCCCCAGCGCCAGCGTGCTGAGCTGCCAGCCCACGTGAGTGCCCCCGAACTCGTCGGTCATGAAGGTCATGAGCCAGTTGCTGAGGGGAAACCCGACGAGCGCCCCGACCAGGGTGCCGGCGGCCCCGAGCAGCAGCGCGGTGTGGAGGAAGCCGCGGGCGATCTGACGCGGCGTGCCACCGATCGCCTTCATCACCCCGATCTCGCGTGTCTGCTCCCGCACCAGGGTGTTCATCGTCGTGAAGATCAGGATCAGCGCCGCCAGCAGCGCCACGCCGGCGAGCACGTAGAACACGACCACGAAGTTGCCGAAGTCCTCCGAGCCCGGCCACGTCCCCGGACGCCACACCTCCAGAACGTCCCAATAGGCCAGGTCGGCGACCTGTTCGTCGAGGACGGCCCGGAGATCGGCCACCATCTCCTCGACGGCGGCGCGGTCGGCGTCGATCGCCACGACGTCGACCGAGTTGGGGGCTGGATACCCCATCACCCGCTGCACCTCGGCGTTCGACAGGTAGACGACAGGCGCGTCCTCGGCCACCTCGGAGCTGTAGCGCAGCGTGCCGCCCTCACCGACCACATCGAAGTCGGCCCACCCACCGGTGTGGGTCCGGATCTCGACGGCGTCGCCGGTCCCGGCGGGTAGGCGACCCGTCCGCCCGTTCTCGGAATCGGCCACCACCTCCCCGGCCCCGGCGGGGAACTCCCCCCGGTCGACGGACACCACGTTGACGACCTGTTCGTCGAAGTCGCCCACCCCGACCAGGATCACCCGCTGGATGCGGCCGTCGAACCGGACTTCTGTCACCGCGAGCGTACGGAGGTCGAGACCCGCCACGTTGTCGACCGCCCGCAGCGTGGCGATCTGGTCAGCGGAGAGATCGGCGGCAGTGGGCGCCAGACGGACGGTGTGCATGACGTCGGTCCGGACCCGTTCGTCGAGCGTCGACTCGACGTTGCTCGGGATGGCGAACAACCAGACACCGGCAATCGCCACGGCGATGGTGGCGATGGCGAGGAACGAGCGGGCGCGTCGGCGCGTCAGTTCCCTGAACGATCGCCGACCGTGGGCGGAGATCACGACGGGCTGCCCCCGACCACCCGCCCGTCCCGGATCGTCACCACGCGGTGGGCCTGCTCCGCCAGTTTCGGGTCGTGGGTGACGAAGACCACGGTGGTCCCGTCTGCATTCACGCCGCTCAGCACCGAGAACATCTCGTCGGCGGTCTCGGTGTCGAGGTTGCCGGTCGGTTCGTCGGCCACGAGGATCGGCGGGTCGCACGCCAGGGCGCGGGCGATCGCCACCCGCTGCTGCTCGCCGCCGGAGAGTTCGGCGGGGAAGTGATCCACGTGGTCACCCAGCCCGACCTGCCCCAGCCGCCCCGTCGCGCGATCCGATCGCTCGCGCGCCGAGCCGATCCCGGCGAAGTCGAGCGGCAGCATCACGTTCTCCCGGGCGGTGAGGGTGGGGAGCAGCTGGAAGAACTGGAAGACGATTCCGACGTGTTCGCCACGCCACACCGCCAGTTCCTCCTCGTCCAGTTCGGCCAGGTGGCTGCCCGCGACGGTCACCTGGCCGGCGGTGGGCCGGTCGATGCCCGTGATGATGTTCAGGATCGTCGACTTGCCGCTCCCGCTGGGACCGGCGATGGCGACGAGTTCACCCGATCCGACATCCAGGTCCACGCCGCGCAGTGCCGTATAGGCGATTCGTCCGGCGTGGAACGTCTTCTCGACAGCGCGCAGCCGGATGGCCGGCGCGACCGCATCCGTCGTGACATCGACTTCCCGCCCCGACATCGTCATGACCTCCGCCTACGTGGCACGGCGTGTCAGCACAAGAGGAGAACGTCATCGTGTCAGTGGGCCCGGGGGTCGACGAGGACCTTCATCTGATCGGACGTTCCGCTGGCAAGGTCGACGATGGTCGACTCGAAGTCGGCGAGGCCCACGGTCGCGGTGTGCATCGGGTCCACCTGGACCCGGCCGTCGGCCATCATCCCCATGGCCATCTCGAACTCCTCGTGGAAGTAGGCCAGCGCGGAGGTGACACGGATCTCCTTCACCAGCCAAGAGCCGGGTGTGATCGCGGCGTCCTCGTCGGCGAGACCGATCAGACACATCGAGCCGCCACGGCGAGCGAGGTCGACCGCCGACTGCACGGCGAACGGGCGGCCGACGCACTCGTAGACGAGGTCGGCGCCCAGGCCGTGCGTGCGCTCGAGGACCAGATGGTGGGCAGCATCGCCGGGCTCCACCGCATGGTGTGCGCCGAGTGCCACAGCCGTCGCTCGCCGCTTCTCGCTCGGCTCCACGACGATGATCTCTCCCGCGCCGGCGGCACGTGCCCACTGGAGGGTGCTGAGACCGATCGGGCCCGCGCCCTGCACGACTGCGACGTCGCCGAGTCGAAGGTCGCTGATCCGCACCGCATGGAAGGCCACGGTCATCGGTTCGACCTGCCCCGCCTGCTCGTCGGTGAGCCCAGGGTCGGTCCTCACGATCCGCGTCGCGGCCACCGCGATGCGTGGAGCGAACCCACCGTGGGGAGGCGCCAGTTCGTCACGACCGGCCGCCGACCTGAACGCGGCGAGGCACCGGTCCGCCTGGCCTGCCAGACACGCAGGGCATCGCCCGCATGCCGGAGCAGCTGCAACCACGACGCGATCACCCTCGCTGAACGACTTCACCGAGCCACCGACGGCGGAGACCGTGCCGCACCACTCGTGGCCGCAGATCGCCGGGTTGTACGGGTGGCCGGACTGGTAGGCGTGGATGTCGGTACCGCAGATCCCGCAGTACGCGATGTCGACGACCACCCCCTCGGGTGCAGGCGTCGGGTCGGGGAACTCGACGAGTTCCACCTTCGCCTTCCCGGTGATCAGTGCTGCATGCATCGTGTCCCACTCCCTCCGTTCGGCGCCACCGCCGACCTCTTGCCATACTGACCCACGGAACAACTGAACACGTATTCGGAAACCCTGGAGGTATGGATGAGTCTGGTCGCCGTGGAGGCAGCCATCACGGTCGTCGACAAAGAGCACAGGGACGCGCTCGTCGCCGACGAGGTGTTCGCGGCCACCCAGAAGGCCACTCGCGACGACGAACCGGGGTGCCTCGTCTACTGCTTCGCCGCCGACCCGGTGCAGGACGACCTCATCCAGGTGTACGAGCTGTGGGAGTCCGAAGAGGCCCTCGAGGTCCACCTGCAGCACCCCAACTACTTCAAGATGCGCGACACCCTCGGCAAGGGTGGGATCACCGGCGCCGTGAGCCGCAAGCACCGCATCGACGCCAGCGCCCCCGTGTACGGCAGCGACGGCAACCCGTCCGGACACTTCGACTGAGTGGAGGAGACAACGATGACCACCACCGAACAACCCGCCGAGGCAGGGACGGCCCGCTCCCCCGGCGTCAGCTATCAGGACCTTCTCGACGCCGACACCCACCCCGTGCCCGATGTTCTCCGCCTGGAGTCTCCGCGCTACCTCGGCAGCGACGACGTGCCTGTCGAGCGGTACACGAGCCGTGAGTGGTACGAGAAGGAGAAGGAACGCCTCTGGGCGAGGGTCTGGCAGTTCGTGTGCCGGGGGGATCACATCCCCGACGCCGGCGACCACATCGTCTACGAGATCGCCGGAAGGTCGTACCTCGTCATCCGCACCGGCGAGGGCGACGTCAAGGCCTTTCCCAATGCGTGCCTGCACCGTGGCCGCCAGCTGAAAGATCACGAAGGGCAGTGCTCGGAGATTCGCTGCACCTTCCACGGCTTCGCGTGGGCGCTCGACGGGAAGCTCACCGACGTTCCCGCGGCGTGGGACTTCCCCCACGTCGACCAGCGCCCCGACGAGTTCGACCTGCCCGAGTGCAGCGTCGACACGTGGGCCGGATTCGTCTTCATCAACCCCGACCCCGACGCCGCCCCGCTCGAGGAGCACCTCGGCGAGACGATCGAACACTTCGAGGTGTGGGACCTCGAGAACCGCTACGTCGAGGCGCACGTCTCGAAGATCATCGAAGCCAACTGGAAGATCGCGCAAGAGGCGTTCTGCGAGGCGTACCACGTGAACGCCACCCACCCGCAGATCCTCCCGTACCTCGGTGACACCAACTCCCAGGTCGACATCTGGGATGGCTGCGCCCGGGTCATCACGCCGACCGGCACCACCAGCCCCCTTCTGGGCGGGCCG
>CBFCWZ010000106.1:0-10782 GCA_965601935.1 uncultured Ilumatobacteraceae bacterium | reverse complement strand
GACCCACCACCGTGGCCGTCAGGGTCATCCCCCGGGACGAGCGGGTCGATCTTCCGGTCGAAACCACGATCGATGTGCTGCCCTTCGACGACCGGCGCATCGTCGCCCTGCAACCCGTGCAGCGCACGCGGCGACGGGCCACCTACGAGTTCATGGTGGAGAACGAGGGAAACAGCATGGCGAGCTGCAGGCTTCGGCTCGTCGACATGACCGGTCGGGTCGACGGCTCGTTCGACCCCCCGGCGGTCGGGGTCGCCCCAGGCGAATCCAGCCTCGTGCTCCTCCGATCCAGAGCGCAGCGCGGCTTCTTCCGGCGTGCCACACGGACTCTGGAGTTCGACATCGAGGCCGAGCAGCAGGGCCACGCCACCGCGACGTCGACCCTCGCACTCGTGCAGCCGCCCACCGTCCCCCGCGGCCTGATCCTCCGGACCCTCGCACTGCTTCTCTTGGCGGGCGCCGCCGTCGCGGCGTGGGCCTGGGTGGTGCAGCCGGCGATCGAGGATGCTGCCGCTGACGAGGTCGACCGCCTGGTGTCCGAAGTCCAGGCCGAGGCTCCGGTCACGACCGTCGCCGACGGCACGGCCACGAACGGCACCACCGTCGATGCGGAGGACGATGCCGCCGAGACCGGCCAGGCGACCGACGCCAACGGGAACGGAAACGGACAGACGAACCAGAGCGGCGGCGAGGACGACAACGAAGAGGGCGAATCCGACGAGGAGACGACCACCACGGTCACCAGCCGGCCAACCGGCGTCCCCGACTTCGCGCGGCTCAAGGTGGAGGCACCGCTCACCCAGACCGGCGACGCCTCGTTCACGGTTCCCGGGGAGCAGACGTTCGACCTCACCGACGTTCGCATCGAGAACCCGTTCAACGACAGCGGCGTCGCCACGCTGCTCGTCAACGGCGAGGAGATCTTCCTCTGGTCGCTCGACAACATTCGGGGCTCGTACTTCGAGCCGTCGATCACTCAGAAGCGACTGAATGGCGGCGACAACGTCACGTTCAGCGTGCGGTGTGACCAGATCAGCGACCCCTTCCGCAGCACCTGCACCAACGCCGTGAACGTGGGCGGCATCTTCTACCGCAACGGGTAGGGCGGCACCTCGTCGAGGGGAGATCAGCGACCGAGACCGAAGCCGGGCAAGCCGACCAACTGGAGCCCTGCATCGAGCACCTCGACCGGCATGGCACCGACGACACCTGTGACCGACTCGACGATCAGGCGGCGAGTACCGGTCCGCTCATTGCGACCCACCGGCACGTCGACGAGAAAGCCGCCCTCGGCGTTGGTCGTGGCAGTCGCGAGGAGACCGCCGGCGTCGGCGAATCGAACACGCAGCTGGGTGTCGGCGGGGTAGCCGGACCCGACGACGCCGACGGAGTCGCCGGCGATGACGGAGTCGGTGGACAGGGCCACTCGTGGCGCAAACTCGCCGTCGCCGCTCACGAGGAACGTGGCGTAGGTGTCGTCCTCGGTACGGACCTCGACCAGAGCTGTCCGGCGACCCTCCGCAGTGGGGGTGAACACGACTCCGACGCTGCAGGCCGCCTTCGGGTTGAACGGCCGGTCGAGGCAGTTCTGCTCGACCACCGCGAAGTCGCCGGGGTCGGCGCCGGCGACTTCGATGCCGGCGATGCGCGTCGCCAGCACGGATGTGTTCTCGACGTCGAAGTAGAACCGATCACTGTCGGTCCCGATGTCGACCACTCCGATGTCGGCACCGGCGGGCTGGATCCCGAGGGTCGGCTCACCGCCCGCCCCGGACAGCTGTGACTCGACGGCCATTGCCCGGAACCCGGTCTCGCTCACCTGCAGTGTGCCCGAGACGCGTCCCGGCTCGCTGGGCGTGAACGTCAGGCGGAGAACGCAGTCGCCACCCGGTGGCACCGCAGCCCCGGACAGGCAACTGCTCTCGTCTTCGTCGAGGGTGAAGTGCTCGTCGCTGACGGTGACCACGGCCGGCTCGAACGCCGAGGGGCCGTCGTTGATGACGGCCACGTACCACTCGTCGCTGGTCTGCCCGACAATGGTGCTGCCCATGTCGAGATCGGCCAGCGCGAGCCGGGGCGGCGAGAGCATGGCCCGGACGACGCGGACATCGGTGCCACCGATCGGGAGAGCGTCGAACACGGTCGTGCGCCCGATGTCGTCGACTGACGGTCGGGCGTAGGTGCCGACCCTGGCGGTGATGTCCTGTGCCGGGACCACACGGTCGAGCCCACCATCGGCGGCGCTCCACCGCATCAGGTCGCCGGTCTCCGGGTCGCCCCCGACGCCCGCGGTGACGCGCTTGAGGTTCGTGGCCTTGGTGACGAAGACGACAGTGTCGCCGTCGGCCGTGAGCGCGGGCTGCATCGACGACGCCGTTCCGGGAACTGGTGGATCGGACTGGGGTTCGGAACTCACCAGTCTGAGTTCGACGGCCCCCGACTCGTCGAGGGCACCGTCGCCGTCGCTGTCACGATCGAGGTGGAAGACGTGTGTCGAGCAGAGTTCGTCGCACACGGGGCCGGGCAGGCCGACGAGGCCCGTGTCGGTCGAGACGAACGCCAGCACGCTGCCGTCACGGCTCAGTACCGGATCACCGGCGCCGCGCGTCGACGGCTCCCCGTCGAAGGAACTGGACGCCAGCATCACCGCATCGAAACGGTCGGGCTGCTGACGGTCCCACACATAGACCTGGGGAGTGGCAGAGTCACCCGCTTCAGCGCCCTCACCCCATCGGGGCACCGCCTCGTCCGCGGCCGCATCGGAGCGGTACGCAAGATAGCGACCGTCGCCGGAAAGGGCCGGCTGGTCCATTCCGGAATGGTGGAACACGGTGTCGGGAGCATTCGCGGGGAGACCCGCGGCGACGACCGACCGCCCAGGCGCGTTGATCGCGATCGTGAGGTCGACAACCGAGACGGCGCGCAGGCCGTCGGTGGCGAGATGATCGGCGGTGTGGGTGTATGCGACGACCGTGCCGCTCCGCGAGACGGCGGGCGGATCGGTCGGCACGATGTCGTTGCGGGCCGTCACTGGTGTGGGGGTCCTCACGGAGACCAGCTCCCAGTCGCCGAGGGTGCCACCACAGTGGGGCAGCACCTGCCGGTACACGTCCCACCGAGACCCGGAGTCGTCGTCGCGGAACATGTCGAGAGCGATCTCGGTGATCATCGTCACCGAACACGAGTCGGCAGAGAGCACCGGGTTGACGGCACTTCCCGGACGCGCGGAGTCGGGCTGGGCGACGAGGTCGAGCGTCGTGCCCAACTCTCGGTCGGTGAGCCAGATGGTGGTTCGTTCGGTGTCGGCCGGAGCACCGGCCGGCGGCCCCTCGAAGGCCACGAACCGGCCGTCCCCGGACACCGTCGGGGAGGTGCCGGGTCCCGTTCCGACTTCGACGACGCCGGTGGCGTCGGCTGGGAGGTCGAACTCATCGGCCGTGACGGGGTCGTCGGGTGCGAGGGGTGCGGGGCGCGCTTCAACGGCCGCTGCGCCCACTCCCAGCACGAGCCAGCCGCCGAAGGCGGCTGCGAAGGGTCCGAATCTGCGGTGCCCGCCGCGTTCGACCACGTCACTCCCTTGTATTCGCCGTCTCGGAAGTCTGCCATGTCCGAGCGGCCATTTCTAGTGTCGGAAGACACTTCACCGCACCATCACACCGCGCCCGACACCACATCGGCCAGGGCCTGAACGAGCCCCTCCAAGGAGTGTTCCCCGGCGACTGCCGCGATCGGGATTCCCACCCGCGCGGCAACGGCCGCCGTGGAGGGCCCGATTGCCACGATCGGACCCTCGAAGTCTGCGGATCCGACCGCATCACCCCAGCTCAGGGCGGTCGAACCACTCGTGAGGAGAACGGCGTCCGCTTCAGCCAGGATGCGCTCGACTGTTGCGGCGGCCGGTGGTGTGAGCACGGTTCGGTAGGCAGTCACCGCCGTGACGTCCATCCCTCCGGCCCGGAGGCCCGTTGCCAGCTGGCCGTCGGACCGGTCCGCGGCCGCCACGAGCACCCGCTCGGCGCCGGTGGCCCGAGCCGTGAGTTCGGCCGCCAGCGCCCGCGCCGTCTGGGTACCGGGAACCAGGTCGACCGGACGTCCGGCGACACGCTCGAGCCGGGCGGCGGTGGTGGTTCCCACCACCGCCAACAGCACGCCCGGGGCCTCCGCGGCCGCCCTGCCGACGCGATCTGCCCCGTGGACCGAGGTGACGACCAGCCAGTCATACTCCGTGAGGCGGTCCAGCTCCGTCTGGAGAGCGACACCGCCGTCGTCGGGCTCGGCCGTGACGATGAGGGGCACGTGCATCGTCGTGGCCCCCTCGGTGGCGAGCAGCTCCCCGAGCTGGCCCGGATCCTCCCGGCCGACGACGACCGTCAGCCCGCTGAGGGGCAATGAACCGGGCACCCCGACGTCACCCGACCTCGGAGCGGGCCCGTCGCGCGGCGCTCCGCGCCTGTTCGACATCGGCGGTCTGCGAGTCGATCCCGACGACGAGTCGTTCCGACGCGATTCGACCCGAGGCAGGATCGGCCAGGAAGGTGTGCAGCACGCCACCCGACACATGAGCACCGACCGGGAGCGAGCACCCGCTCCCGAGTTCGGCGAGGTAGGCCCGTTCCACTTCGACCTGTGCTCGCGTGACCGCGTCGTCGACCTCGCCGACAGCACCGGTCGTCGCCGCATCGTCGGCGCGCACCTCGACCGCCACGCATCCCTGCCCCACGGCGGGGACGAAACGTTCGACCGGGAGCATCTGGTCGATCCGGTCGGTCAGGTCGAGGATCTGGAGCGCGGCAACGGCCATCACGATGGCGCCACCGTCCGGAATCCGCTCGAGGCGGGTGTCGATGTTGCCGCGCAGTTCGCGGAACTCGAGGTCGGGACGGATCGCGGCGAGTTGCGCCCGACGGCGGACCGATCCGGTGGCCACCGTCGCACCGTCGGCCAGATCGTCGAGTCGGCAGCCGATGAGTGCATCGCGGGCGTCGCGGCGTGCGGTGAAGGCAGCGATCGTGAGGCCCTCGGCCGGCTCGGTCGGTAGATCCTTGGCGGAGTGCACGGCCAGGTCGGCCCTGCCGTCGAGTACGGCCCGCTGGACCTCCTTCACGAACACTCCTTGGCCGCCGATGGTGTGGAGGGGCACGTCGCTGCGCTGATCACCGGTGGTCTCGACCCGGACGAGTTCGACCTCGCGATCGGCGGTTCGGCGAATCAGATCGGCAATCGCCGACGACTGGGCCCACGCCTGACGGGATCCTCGAGTCGCGAGCCGGAGCGCGGGAGCCACGGCGGTCGGGTCAGCCGAGGCCGAAGAGATCGCGCACTGCGGCTGCATTGCGCTCGCCCTGGGGAGTGCCTGCCTGCGTCTTCAGACGCACCGAGGGTTCATGCAGGAGCTTGGCGACGATGGCCTTGGTCAGGGCTTCGACAGTGTCGCGGTCGGAATCGTCGAGGGCCGCGAAACGAGCGGCAAACCGTTCGAGTTCGGACGAGCGGACGCGCTCGGCGGCTTCGCGCATCGAGGCAACGAGTGGGGCCGCCTGCCGAGCAGTCGACTCGAGGACGAAGTTCTCGATCTCCTCGGCGACGATCCGCCGGACCCGCTCGGCCTCGACGGCCCGGTTGGCGAGAGCGCGGTCGGCCCAGTCGCGCAGTGCGTCGAGGTCGAAGACGTTGACGCCGGGCAGATCGTTGACGTCGGGTTCGACGTCGCGTGGCACGGCGATGTCGATGATGTGCAATGCGTGGCCCTCGGCCCGATGCGGGAGGGCAGCCGCAACCATCTCGTGTGTGAGCACCGGCTCACCGGCTCCGGTGCAGGCGAGCACGAAGTCGGCGTCGGCGAGGGCACTCGGGAGCTGCTCGAACGGCAACGCCGCACCGGCGACCTTCGTTGCCAGGGCGGCGCCCCGCTCGACGGAGCGATTGGTGACCTGGATGTGGGCGCCACCCGAGCGGGAGAGAGCAACTGCGACCCCCTCGCCCATCTCACCGGCCCCCACGACCAGCACCCGACGCCCTGCGAGGTCCCCGACGACGTCGCCGAGCATCTCGACGGCGGCGTGGCTGACCGATGCAGTGCCACGACCGATGCCGGTCTCGCTACGCGCCCGCTTGCCGGTCTCGAGTGCCGAGCGGAACAGCAGGTTCAATGTGGATCGCGCCGCACCCTCCTCTCGGGCGGTGTCCCACGCACCACGCACCTGGCCGAGGATCTCGCTCTCGCCGAGCACCGCGGAGTCGAGCCCGGCGGCGACCTCGAAGAGGTGGCTGACGGCGGCCTCATCGTGCTGGCTGAACAGGTGGGGAGTGAGCTCGTCGACCGAGAGCTCACCGAGTTCGCACAAGAAGTCACGCACGTCGCCGAAGGCCCCGTGGAAGAGCTCGGCCACCACGTAGATCTCCGTGCGGTTGCAGGTGGAGAGCAGTGCCGCTTCGCGGACGTTGTCGCGACGGGCCAGTCCGGACACGGCCTTGGCCACCTCGTCGGGCGCGACGGTGAGTCGTTCGAGAAGGGCCAGGGGCCCGCTCCGATGATTGACGCCGACGACGAGGATGGACATTCGAGCAGAAGCCTATGCGCTCGCCCCGCCACCACGGTCACTCACGGCGCGCAATCCCGGCTTGCCGGCATTGGCCCGCCGCTGCTCGTGGTAGCTGAGGATCTGGAGTTCGACGGCCAGGTCGACCTTGCCCACCTTGATCCCGTGGGGCACGTTGATGACGACGGGTGCGAAGTTCAAGATGCTCGTGACCCCCGCGGCGACCAATGCGTCGGCGGCGTCCTGCGCGGCCAAGGCGGGCGTCGCGATCACGCCGATGGAGACCTGCTGGGCCTGAACGACCTGACCCAACTCGCTGGTGTGACGGATCCGGACTCCGCCGACGAGGTCACCGACCTTGTCCTCGTCGACATCGACCAGTCCTGCAACCGGGAATCCGCGCTCACCGAACCCCCCGTAGCCGGCGAGTGCCTTACCGAGGTGTCCGGCGCCCACGATGACGACCGGCCAGTCGTGGGTCAGGCCGAGCTCCCGGCGGATCTGGTAGACGAGAAACTCCACGTCGTATCCGACGCCCCGCGTGCCGTAGGTGCCCAGGTAGGAGAGATCCTTGCGGACCTTGGCGGCGTTCACGCCCGCCAGCTCGGCGAGGCCCTCCGACGACATGTTCGTGACGCCCTCGTCGAACTGCTCGCTGAGGATGCGGAGGTAGACGGGCAGCCGCGCCACGGTCGCTTCGGGAAGTCGACGTCGAGAGCGTTGTCCGGCCATGGCGGGACCACGTTATTGCGCTCGTGCACGTTTTCACAAAGCAGGTCCGCCGGGTGACGGCGGACCACCGTGATCAACCGAGAACGGGCGCAGTGAGGTCGCGGCGCAACAGCTTGCCGATGTTGTTACGCGGCAACTCGTCGACGAACATCACCTTGCTGGGGCACTTGTAGCGGGCGAGGTGATCGCGGCAGTACTCGACGAGTGCCTCCTCGCCGATGTCGGATCCGGGGCGGGTCACGACGAACGCCTTGACCGCCTCACCGGTGTGGGGATGCGGCACACCGACCACGCCCGCCTCGACCACGTCGGGGTGCGACATGAGCACGTCCTCGACTTCTGCGGGGTAAACGTTGAAGCCCGACACGATCACGAGATCCTTCGCTCGGTCGACGAGGTACACGTAGCCCTCGTCGTCGCAGGTGGCCATGTCGCCGGTCTTGAGCCAACCATCATCGGTCATCACGGCATCGGTCGCGTCAGCGTCCCGGAAGTACCCGGCGAACACGTTCGCGCCACGCACCCAGATCTCACCCACGTCACCGACGAGCGCCTGGCCGTTGGCGTTGACGAGGCGCACCTCGACACCTTTGACGGCGCGCCCCACCGACCCGAACTTGACCGGACCGCCGAGGGAGGTGGTGACCGTGGGAGAGGCCTCGGTGAGGCCGTAGCCCTCACGCAGCTCGAGCCCGAAACGGTCGCGGATCGTCTCGGCGACGCCGACCGGAAGGCGCGATGCCCCCGAGAGCGCCAGCCTCACGCTGTCGAAGACACCCTCCGGCAACTCGTCGAAGTGGGCGAAGGCCACCCACATGGCGGGCGCGCCCGGGATGACCGTGACCTGACGCTCGGTGATCGACTCGACTGCGGTCAGGGGATCGAAGCGCTGTACGAGAATGACCGTGGCGCCCACCTGGAAGCTCAGGCCGAGCACGATGTTGAGGCCATAGATGTGGAAGAGCGGCAACACCCCGTAGACGACGTCGCCGACCTCGAGATGGCCGTCGGCGCTCTGGCTCTGCTCGATGTTGGCGAGAAGGTTCCCGTGGGTGAGCATCGCCGCGCGCGGGGACCCCGCAGTGCCACTCGTGAACATCAGGACGGCGAGATGATCGGGGTCCACCTGAACGCGGGGGACCGGATCGGACTCGAGCAGCGAGTCCAGCAGCACGTAACCGTCGGTGTTCTCGTGATGGCCCGCATCGCCGAGTGGTTCGGCGGTGATGACGATCGAGACGCAGGGGACCTTGCTGCGGTCGACCCGTGACCATGTGATGGAGCTGAGTTCCTCGATGACGACGGCCTTGGCTCCGACCTCGGCGATCTCGTGTTCGAGCTCGAGGGCGGGGCTGAGAGGGTTGAGCGGCACGGCCACTGCGCCGAGACCGAGCGTGGCCAGGTAGGAGACGGCGAAGTGGTGGCCGTTCCCGCAGAGCAGTGCAACGCGGTCGCCGTCGCGGACCCCCAGTCCGGCGAGGCCGCCGCGGAGACGGTCGACCTGATCGCGCAGGGAGCCGTACGTGGTCTCCCTCCCCCGTGAGATCAGCGCGATGGTGTCGGAGGGATGGGGATCGATGATGTTTGCCAGGTTCACGTCAGTTTCCGGTGGGTCGGAGACGGAGCCGGGCGGGGGGCTCCAGGACCGGTCGAAAGCGTACTCACTTCACAGAGCCGCGGCGCGAACGAGCCAACTTTCGCGCCGTCGGGATCGGCGCGTCACGAGATCCGGACGAGGGAGATGACCCCTGCGATGAGGATCGCCGCCAGGAGCAGACCGAGGGTGAGGGTGGTCGCAGGCCGCATTCCGTGGAGGCTACCCCTGGCCGGGTCGCCCCAACCGGACGGGTCGGGAGACTGGGGCTTCGTCGCCGGAGGTCGGTCGCAGGGTCACCTGATCCCCGACGGCGAGGCCGAGCTCATCAGCCGCCGAACGTTGGTCCATCGCGAGGGCGAGCATGCCGGCCGAGTCGACGAGGAGCCCGATCGCGCCGGCATCGATGTCGGAGAAGGAGGCACGTCGACGCGTGCTGCGGACAACGGTGCCCGACGGATCGGTCGGGGCGCCCAGATGGACCTCGACCCGCTCACCGAAGCTCGGAGCGAGGTCGTCGGGGCCCACGTTCAACTGTGCGTTGCCGAACCGGTCGACCCACAGGACCTGCGCGATCACCCTGGTGTCGTCACCTTGCGGGAGGGGGATCACGCCGGGCATCAGCAGGTCGGCATCGACGACGGTGCCGAGTTCGTCGAGGTCGGTTCCGTTGCACAGCGCCGCGGCCACCGGGCCGAACACGTCGCGCCCGTCGAAGGTCGCGCCGGGTGACTCGAGGTGGTGGTCGGGATCGTCCAGCACCACGGCGCGTCCCGCGCCGCCGGCCATTGCGACGGCCGGCGCGAGGAGGCCGTTGTCGGGGCCGACCAGAACGCCTTCGCCGCCGGCCACCTCGATGGCGACGGGTCGACGGTCGGATCCGACGCCGGGGTCCACCACCGCCAGTACGACACCCGACGGCACGTACGAGATGGCACGGGCCAAGGCCAGCGAGCCTGCGCGTATGTCGAACGGCGGGATCCCGTGGGTGAGGTCGATCACCGATGTGTGTGGCGCGATGTCGCGAATGACGGCCTTCACGACGCCGACGAACTCGTCGTCGAGGCCGTAGTCGGTGAGGAAGGAGATCGTTTCGTAGCGCCGACCCATGAGCCGACGACGCTACCGGCGTGACCCTGGAGTACGGCCCGACGCGACGAGGGCCGGTGCCAACCCCCCGATGGCACCAGCCCTGTCGGCGCAATCCGCCGTTGCCGGCGAATGCGTCTCCACGTCCGTCACCATAGGGCACGCGCCCGCCGTGTGAAAAGAGCCACGGCAGAAAAACCGGTCGAACTTGAAGAAAGTACTGCTGAGTCGTGGTCAGCCGAGCTCGCGACCGCGCCGTGTTGCCGCTGCGACGGCGGCGCGGAACGCTCCGCGCACATCGTGATCGTCGAGCACCGCCAGTCCCGCGGCAGTGGTCCCGCCCGGCGACGTGACGTTGCGCCGAAGCGTCGCCGGATCCCCCTCACGCTCGAGCAGTGCAGCAGAGCCGACAAGGAGTTGCGTGACGACGCGCTCGGCCACCGCGTCATCGACGCCCTCGGCGACGAACGCATCGATGAGTGACTCGGCGACGAGGAACAGATAGGCCGGACCCGAACCGGCCACGCCGGTGAAGGCATCGATCAACGACTCGGGTAGCCGGTCGACGGTTCCGACTGCCGACAGAACGGCTTCGGCCCAGTCCATGTCGTCGTCGGTCGCGGTCACTCCACCGGCGATGGCGGAGACGCCGCGCCCCACGAGCGCCGGCGTGTTGGGCATCGCCCTGACGACGGCGACGTCGGGACCGACCGCCTCCTGGAGCGCATCGAGGCGGACCCCCGCGGCGATCGACAACACGCGGCTCGCCCCGGCTCCGGCCGCAGCCGCTGCAGCGGCACGCGCTCCGTCGGGCTTGACCGCCACGAT
>CBFCWZ010000105.1:0-10800 GCA_965601935.1 uncultured Ilumatobacteraceae bacterium | reverse complement strand
CTCGTAGGCGCGGTTCTTGACCAACTCGACGTAGTTGTCGCAGAACCACCAGAACACTGCCTCGGTGCGCTCCAGCGCCCGGGCGTAGTCGAACCCCTCGAAGGCGGCGGTGGCCTCCTCGACGACCTCGTCGACGGTGGCGAGCATCGAGAGGTCGACAGGGTTGGTGACGACCACCGACAAGTCGTCGGCCTCCTCGACGTCGCCGAAGCCGAGCACGAACTTCGACACGTTGAGCAGCTTGTTGGCCAGCTTGCGGCCGACCTTCATCTGGTCCTCGCTGAACGCCGCGTCGACGCCCGGACGGGCCGAACTCGCCCAGTAGCGGACGGCGTCGGTGCCGTAGCGCTCGAAGAGGTCGATCGGTGTGACCACGTTGCCCTTGGACTTCGACATCTTCTTGCGGTCGGGGTCGAGGATCCATCCGCTCAGCGCGGCGTGGGTCCACGGGGCACAGCCGAATTCGTAGTGGCTGCGGACCACGGTGGAGAACAGCCACGTGCGAATGATGTCGTGGGCCTGGGGTCGCATGTCCATCGGGAAGACGCGATCGAAGAGCCCGTCGTCCTCCTCCCAATGGCCGGCGATCTGCGGGGTCAGCGACGAGGTGGCCCACGTGTCGAAGATGTCGGGGTCGGCGGTGAACCCGCCCGCCTGATCGCGCTGGTCGGCGGTGTAGCCGTCAGGCACATCGGTGGTGGGGTCGATCGGGAGCAGGTCCTCGGATGGCAGGAGCGGACTGTCGAAGTCGGGCTCGCCGAACTCGTCGAGCGGATACCAGACCGGGATCGGCACACCGAAGAAGCGCTGGCGGCTGATCAGCCAGTCGCCGTTGAGCCCCTCCACCCAGTTGTCGTAGCGGTGGCGCATGTGGTCGGGGTGCCACGTCAGCTCGGCACCGCGCCCGACCATCTCGGAGCGCAGGCCGCGCTCGCGGCCCCCGTTGCGGATGTACCACTGGCGGGACGCGACGATCTCGAGGGGACGATCGCCCTTCTCGTAGAACTTCACCGGGTGCTGGATCGGCCGGGGTTCGCCCAGCAGGTCTCCGCTCTCGGTGAGCTGCTCGACCACGGCTCGCTGGGCCTGCTTCGTCGTGAGGCCGGCGATCGACGCATACGCCTCCTGGTCGACCCCCTCGGGGGCGTCGTGGAGGATCCGGCCGTCGCGTCCGATGATGACCCGGAGCCCGAGGTCCAGCTCCCGCCACCAGGTGACGTCGGTGGCGTCGCCGAAGGTGCAGATCATGGCGATGCCGGTGCCCTTGTCGGGCTCGGCCAGCTCGTGCGCCCTGACCTCGACCTCCTGGCCGTAGAGCGGCACCCTCACGGTCGTTCCGAACAAGCCCGTGTAGCGCTCGTCGTCGGGATGGGCCACCAGGGCGACGCAGGCGGCGAGCAACTCGGGACGCGTCGTGTCGATCTCGATGGCGCCCTGTCCGTCGGAGCGGCTGAAGGCGATCTCGTGGTACGCCCCGGGCCGCTCGCGGTCCTCCATTTCCGCTTGGGCGACGGCTGTGTGGAAGTCGATGTCCCACATGGTGGGGGCTTCCTGGCTGTACGCCTCGCCGCGGGCGAGGTTGCGCAGGAAGGCGCGCTGGCTGGCGCGCCGGGACCGTTCGTCGATGGTGGCGTAGTGGTGGTTCCAGTCGACCGACAGGCCGAGCCGCCGGAGCAACAGCTCGAACACCTTCTCGTCCTGCTCCACGAGTTCGTCGCAGAGCTCGAGGAAGTTGGGTCGCGAGATCGGCACGGCACGGTGCTTCTTCGGCGGGTCGCCGCGGAACGGCGGTTCGAACCCCTCCGTGTACTGCTGCGACGGGTCGCAGCGCACGCCGTAGTAGTTCTGGACCCGACGCTCGGTGGGGAGGCCGTTGTCGTCCCAGCCCATCGGGTAGAAGACGGACTTGCCCGTCATCCGCTGGTACCGGGCGATCACGTCGGTGTGGGTGTAGCTGAACACGTGGCCCATGTGCAGCGACCCCGACACCGTGGGTGGCGGGGTGTCGATGGAGAACACCTGGTCCCGGGAGACCGACGCGTCGAAACGGTACGTGGCATCGGCGTCCCACCGGTCGGCCCAGCGCGCCTCGATGCCGTCCAGCGTCGGCTTGTCGGGAATGTTCGCCATAGAGGCCTGAGGCTACCGAGCGCCCTGCGTGTCGGACCTCAGCAATGGATGAACCCGTCCGCCCCGGAACCGTCTCCGAACCTGGCGACGGTCGCCCGTAGGATTGCGGATCGTGCTGCACCTGTATGACACCGCCACCCGCGAGGTCCGCGAGCTCGAACTGCGCGAGCCGGGGAAGGTCAGCATCTACCTCTGCGGGCCCACGGTGTACGGGCCGCCGCACCTGGGCCACGGTCGGGCCACCCTCGTCTACGACATCATGCGCCGCTACCTCGAGTGGTCCGGGCTCGACGTGCGCTTCGTGTCGAACATCACCGACATCGAGGACAAGATCATCGAACGGGCCGAGCGTGAGGACCGCCCCTGGCAGGACATCACCGAGAAGTGCGAGGCGGTCTGGTGGAAGGCGATGGACGCCGTCAACTTCGAACGCCCGACCGACACGCCGCACGCCACCGAATACGTCGAGCAGATGGTCGACCTGATCGGCCAGCTCGTCGACGGCGGCCACGCCTACCGCACCGACGACGGCATCTACATGGACGTCCAGTCGGTCGAGGGGTACGGCCTGTTGGCGCACCAGTCGCTCGACGACATGCGCTCCGGCGGCGGTGAACGCGCGGTGTTCGGGGCCGACCAGAAGCGGCATCCGGCCGACTTCGTGCTCTGGAAGCTGTCGAAGCCAGGGGAGCCCGCCTGGTCCTCGCCGTGGGGCGACGGCCGGCCGGGCTGGCACTCGGAGTGCGTCGTGATGAGCCTCGACCTCTTGGGTGAGGGGTTCGACCTGCACTGCGGCGGGCAGGATCTTCGATTCCCGCACCACGAGAACGAACGGGCCCAGGCGGTCGCCCTCGGCCGGACGTTCGCCAACCACTGGATGCACAACGGCTTCGTCGTCGACGCCGAAGGCGAGAAGATGTCGAAGAGCCTGGGCAACGTGTCGAACCTGGTCGACCTCGTCGAGGTGTACGACCCACGTGCGTATCGGATGGTGTTGCTGCAGTCGCACTACCGCAGCCCGGTCAAGGTGCAGCAGGAGAACATCGACGCCGCGGTGAAGGCTCTCGCCGGCCTCGATGCTTTTGCGGCGCGGTCGCAGAGCGTCACGAGCGATGCGGTCGCCGACCCCGAGGTGCTCGAGAAGTTCCGCCGCTCGATGGACGACGACCTCGACACCCCGGCTGCCACGGCGCTGCTGTTCGACACGGTGCGGGCCGCCAACTCGGCCCTCGATGCCGGTGACCCGAACGCCGCGTCGCTGGTGGCCGCTGTCGGCGAGATCACCGCGGCGATCGGGCTGGAACTGAACGCGGGGACCGACGTGCCCGACGACGTCGCTGCCAGGGCGACGGCACTCGACGAAGCGCGGGCAGTGCGCGACTTCGCAACCGCCGACGCGCTGCGCGCCGAGCTGCAGGCCGACGGCTGGACCGTCGAGACCACGAAGGACGGCACGACTGTCCGGCGTTGATCGCGACGGGCTCCGCTACGAGCCCGCGCTCGATGGGCTGCGCGGCATCTCGGTGCTGCTCGTCGTCCTCTACCACGCCGGCTTCTCGTGGATGTCCGGCGGCTTCTTCGGTGTCGAGGTGTTCTTCGTCGTCTCCGGTTTCCTGATCACGTCGCTCCTGTTGGCCGAGCACGACAGATCGGGGCGGGTGAGCTTCCGGGGGTTCTGGGTCCGCCGCGGCCGACGCCTGTTCCCGGCGCTCGCTGCCGTGCTGCTGGCCGTCATGGTCTGGACCGCGATCTGGGGCAGCGCCGAACAGGTGTCGCAGGTTCGGCGCGACGTGCCGTGGGCCGTGTTCTACCTGAGCAACTGGGGCCAGATCCTCGGGGACATCCCGTACTTCACTGCCGACCCTCCGATCCTGCGCCACCTGTGGAGCCTCGGCATCGAGGAACAGTGGTACGTCATCTGGCCGGTGGTGGTGATCGGCCTGGTGGCACTGCGCCGCTCGCGGGTCCTGGTCGGTGCACTGATCGCGCTCGCCGGCGTGGGAGTGATGCTGTACACCGCCTGGCTCGAGAGCCGCTCACCGACGGTGTTGGGGGGCCCGCCCGACCTGTTCGACGGAGTGGACCGCACCAACTTCATGTACCTGTCGACGGTGACGCGCGTGAGCGGTCTGTTGTTGGGCGCCGCTGTCGCGTTCATGTGGCGAGCAGGCGCCGCGAACGCGGTCGGCCGGGTGCCCCGCCGCGTGGCGGACGTGATTGGGGTTGCCGCGCTGGCGGTGATCGGCACGGCGAGCATCGACGCGGTCATCACCGAGGGGTACGTGTACCGGTGGCTGCTCCCCCTCGTTTCAGTGTCGTCGCTCGTGGCGATCGTGATCGCCGTCGGCA
The DNA here is from genome assembly GCA_965601935.1 of uncultured Ilumatobacteraceae bacterium. Classification (GTDB taxonomy): domain Bacteria; phylum Actinomycetota; class Acidimicrobiia; order Acidimicrobiales; family Ilumatobacteraceae; genus CBFCWZ01. Next base: position 6,321 of record CBFCWZ010000105.1, on the reverse strand, counting down.
GCGAGTCGAGTGCCGTCCGGGCGGCGCTCTCCCGGGGCCCGATCGTCGCGGTCGGGCTGAGGAGCTATGGCCTGTACCTGTGGAGCTGGCCGATCTTCGTGGTGGTCGGCGCTACCGACGGGTCGGTCATCCGGTTCGCCTGGGCGATGCTGATGTCGGCCGTCGTCACCGAACTCTCGTACCGCTTCCTGGAACAGCCGGTGCGGCAGGGAGCTCTCGTGCGGCTGTGGAACGACCGTCGAACGGCCGTGCTCACCGCGGCGGTCGGGATCGCCGTGCTCACGAGCGGACTCGTCGTCTGGTACGCGGCAACCGACGAGTACGACCCATTGGTGCGGGGCGAAGAGGCCACGTTCGATGCCGAGAGTGCGCTGGACCGGCAGGAGGCCTCCACCAGCGCACCGTCTCCCGCGACGACCGACCCCCGTGTGACAGAGCCTGAGGTTGCTGCATCCCCGCCCACCACCATCACCCCCACGACGACGGCGTCGCCCTCGCCCGGGGCAGTTGGGGAGGTCGTCCGTCCCAGCGCGAACGTGGTCGTGCTGGGTGACAGCCAGGGAAGTGCCCTGGCCTCCAATGCGCCCGACGGGATCGAGGAGCTCTTCCCACAGGTCGTCGACGGCGCGATCACCGGGTGCAGCGTCTGGGACTCGGGCACAGTCCGGAGTGACGTCGAGACGTTCGTCAACTTCGAGAAGTGTGCGGGCTGGCAGGAGGAGTGGGCAGCGGCGGCGCAAGGCTCCGATGTGGCCCTCGTGCTCCTTGGGGCCTGGGACGTGCTCGACAAGGTGGATGGCGACACGGTGCTCGCCTTCGGCTCCTCCGAGTTCGATGCCGAGTACGCCGCCCGACTCAGGTCGGGGATCGATGCGGTCCGGGCGGTCGGCGTCCCCGTCGTGCTGCTCGAGGTGGCCTGCATGCGACCGATCGACGTACCGGTCGAGAACGGGCTGGCACTCCCCGAGCGGGGGGACGATGCCCGTGTTGCTCACCTGAACTTGCTCCTCCGGTCGGTCGCCGACGAGTACGGGGCGAAGGTCCAGGTCATCGAGGGTCCCGACTGGTGCGGGCAGGAGCACCTCGCCACCGACGGCGACCTGCGTTGGGACGGCGTCCACTACGTCCCACTCGGCTCCGCACTGGTCTTCGAGACCATCGCCGCCGACCTGCTCCGCCTCGCCGCGTCGTAGTGGTGGGCGAGACTCGTTGCGGGAGGTGATGGCGTGCTGAGCGAGTGGGACATCGTGCTGCGGCTGCGATCGGTGTTCCCCGCACCACTCCGCTGCGACCGTCTGCGGGAAAGTCGCATGGCCGGAATCGCCTCTGGCCGCCGTCAGCAGTGGCGGCGGGTAGCGACGGCAATCACCCACGTCCTTGGCATGCCCGTTGCGGTCGATGTCGGCCACCCAGAACGAGCAGGTTTCGCAGGTCATCGGATCGACGGTGGGCCGTGCCTGCACATCGGTGGCAGTCGGGCCCGAGACGGTCGAGGTCCGGTGCCGGTTCAGTTGAGTCGGGCGTAACCGATCGAGAGCGATGCAGCGAGAGCCAGCCAAGCGAGATACGGCACCAGGATTGCTCCGGCCCACGTGCGGGTGGCGAACGCTGCGACAACGAGCGGCGCAGTCGCGGCGGTGGCGATGATCAGCGCGATCGCCGCAGGCCACAGCTCGTGGCTCACGTAGAAGAGCCGCGCCCATGCAAGGGCGGCGACGACGCTTGCAGCGAGAGCGATCATCCAGATCACGCGGATCGTGCCGGTTCCCGACATGGAAACGGCGATGCCCGCCGCGACGAGCGCGGCGAAGTTGTACGGCCAGATCAGCCCGAACACCACATCGGCAGGCTGCCATGCCGGCTGGTCGAGGCGTCGATACCAGGCGTCGCCGCTGCTGACCCACCAACCCGAGCCCGCCGCGTACAACAGCACGAGAGCAACGCTCGCGACAGCGCAGACCCAGCGGCCGGTGCTCAACGATCGGCCTCGCGGGGCCCACCCATGAGTCCGGCCAGCGATGCCGCGCCGAAGAACATCAAGAGCGGCACCGCGAGCCACCAGGGGATTCCGCCCACTGCCCAGACAACGGCGGTGACGAGGATCGCAGCGAAGCGAGAGACCGGTCGGTCCGGTTCTGCCACTCGACGGAACGCTGCCGGCGGGACCTGTCGCTCATCGGGCCAGTATGTCGGAACGCTCCACGCCGGCAACCAACGATGGGGTCACCGACGCCGTCCTCGAACCCGGTTGTCGATCAGCACACCCACGGCGGCGACGGACAGCAGGAGGACGATCAGCCAGTCGACGCTCCGGTCGTTGAACAGCCAGAACACAGCACGACCGTCACGGCTGACGCAACGGCCGTGTCGACGAGGAACCAGGGAGACTCTCGATCGACCTTCACGGGATCGAGACGGTCGCGGGCTGGAAGCCTTGGCCCGGTTCGGCGAGGAGGGTCGGCCGGTGTCAGCCGTACGCCCCCTGTCGGCCAGGTCACCCGAATCCCCTGTTGGACGGCCATTCGGCGTCTGTCGGGGGAGCACGTTGTCACCGCTCAGTAGACATCCGCGGTTACCCGCGGGTAACTTGGGGTCATGACCGATTTCTCCCTCACCCTCAACGAGGATCAGATCCAGCTCCAGAAGTGGATTCACGAGTTCGCAGAAAACGTGATCCGGCCCGCCGCTCACGAGTGGGACGAGCGGGAAGAGTTCCCATGGCCCGTCGTCGAGGAGGCCGCCCAGATCGGTCTCTACGGGGTCGACTTCATGATGAACGGGATGAGCGACCCGACGGGTCTGACCCTCCCCGTGTCGATCGAGGAGATCTTCTGGGGTGATGCCGGGATCGGTATGGCGATCATGGCGAGCGCGCTCGCCGCTGCGGGGATTGCCGCCAGCGGCACTCCCGAGCAGGTCATGGAGTGGGTGCCACAGTGTTACGGCACCGCCGACAACGTGATGCTCGGCGCCTTCTGTGTGAGCGAGCCCGACGCCGGGTCCGACGTGTCCAGCCTGCGCACCAAGGCCGTCTACAACGAGGCCAAGGACGAGTGGACCCTCAACGGCACCAAGGCGTGGATCAGCAACGGCGGCATCGCCGATGTTCACGTGGTCGTGGCGACCGTCGACCCCGATCTCCGCTCGAAGGGCCAGGCCAGCTTCATCATCCCGCCGAACACGCCGGGTCTCAGCCAGGGTCAGAAGTACATGAAGCACGGCATCCGTGCGAGCCACACCGCCGAGGTCGTTCTCGACGACGTCGTCGTGCCCGGTTCCTGCCTCCTCGGCGGCAAGGAGAAGCTCGACGAGAAGATCGCCCGTGCCCGCAACAAGGAGCACACCCACACCCAGCCGGCGATGGCCACCTTCGAGGCCACGCGTCCCGCCGTGGGCGCGCAGGCCCTCGGTGTCGCCCGGGCCGCCTACGAGTACGCCCTCGAGTACGCGAAGGAGCGCCACGCCTTCGGCAAGCCGATCATCATGAACCAGGCGATCGCCTTCAAGCTCGCCAACATGATCACCGAGATCGAGGCCAGCCGCCTGCTCATCTGGCGTGCCGCCTGGCTCGCCAAGAACGGCACCTACAAGAACGCCGAGGGCTCGATGTCGAAGTGGAAGGCGTCCGAGACCGCCGTCCGCGTCACCGAGGACGCGATCCAGATCCTCGGCGGCTACGGCTACACCCGGGAGTACCCGGTGGAGCGCTGGCACCGCGACGCGAAGATCCACACGATCTTCGAAGGCACCTCCGAGATCCAACAGCTCGTGATCAGCAGGGCGATATCAGGCCTGCGTATCGAGTAGATCCTGGCCTCGGTCGTTCGCTGGCGATTCGCCGGAATTGGGCATCCCTAGGAACCGTCCCTAAGATCTGGGCGTGAATTCCCGCTCGAGTCTTCGAGCATGGCGACGCTGCGCGAGAAGCGGCCCGGGGTGTGGGAGGTGCGCGTTTTCACCGGCAGCGATGCCGGCGGGCGGCCGACCCAGCTCTCCCGGACCGTTCACGGCGGCAAGCGCGATGCGCAACGACTCGCCGCCGAACTTGAGGTCGGGCCGGGGAGCTCGTCACCTGCCGGTCGCAGTGTCGCCGACGTGCTCGACGCGTGGATCGACCAGAACCTCGACACATGGGCGCCGTCATCGGCGCGCGACCAACAGAGTCGCGCCCGATCGATCAAGAAGGACCAGATCGCCCGTCTCCCGGTGGCACGACTCTCGGTGGCCGACGTCGAGCGCTGGCACACGCGGCTGCGCAAAGCCGGGATGAAGGACGCCGGCATCCGGAACCAACACGGGGTGCTCCGGGCCGCGCTGGCTCAGGCCGAACGGTGGGGCTGGGTCAGCTCGAACGTCGCCGCGATGGCACGCCGCAAGACGCGCAAGTCCCAACCTCGCGGCGTGATGTCCCTCGACGACGTCCGCGCTGTCATGGCCTCCGCCGCGGCGATCGACCCGGCCGCCGCGCTCGCGTTGCGCATCGCAGCGATGACCGGCGCACGCCGCGCCGAGTTGGCTGCGCTGCGATGGACCAACGTCGACGACGACGGGATGCTGACGATCGAGTCGGCCATCGAGGTGATCCGTCACACCGACGAGCCACGAGAGCTGCGTGAAGCGCCGACCAAGACGGCCAACGCCCGCCGGGTGACGCTCGACCCCGACACGTTGAACGCGATCTCCGCGCTGCGGCGCGAACGCGAGCAGTACGGGCCATGGATGTTCGGACTCGGCCGAGCCCTCGTCGCACCGGATCGAATCGGCTGGTGGTGGTCGAGGGCGCGCAAGATGTCGGGCATCGACAAGAAGTGGCGCTTGCACGATCTCCGCCACTGGTCGGCGACCGTCTCGATCGGCCAAGGCCACGACGTCCGCACGGTCGCCGGTCGCCTCGGCCACTCCAACCCGGCGATGACGTTGCGCGTCTACGCCCACGCATTCGCCGCCGCCGACCAAGCACTCGCCGCCGGCCTCGGCGACATGCTCCGGGAGGACGACCCAGATGAGTAGACGCTTCCGCCCGACCGACGCCTTCGTCGACGAATCGATCCGCGGTCGCCGGTACATCATGGGTTGCGTCCTGGTCGAGGCTCGACATCTCGCCGTGCTCCGACCGGCCGTCGAAGAACTCGCAACCGGTGTCGCTCCGCGCATCCACTTCAACAACGACTCCGATCAACAGAAGCGCAGAGTGCTCGACGCGATCGCCGAGATGCCGCTCCAGGTGTTCGCGACGGTGTGCGTGAAGGATCACACCACCAATGAGTTCCAAGCGAGAGCCGCATGCCTTGCCGAGATCGTTCGCCGACTGCAACGCAGCGAGGTGGCCAAGCTCGTCATCGAGAGCCGTCAGGACGACCGCGACGATGAGCGCGTCATCACCCGAACCCGGGCGCGGAAACCCTCGCTCGTGTTCGAGCACCGCATCGCACGGCAGGAGCGAATGCTCTGGATCGCCGACGCTGTCACGTGGGCTGTCGGATCCAGCCGCGAGTGGAGCGGGCGACTCGGCGGCGTGGTCTCCGACGTGGTGGAGATTCGGCCCTGAACGCGCAGAACCCGGCTCCCCTACCCTTCCGGTAGGCAACCGGGTCCACTTCCTTCAGCGCTTGCCGAAGGCACCTCCAGTATGCGCCCGACCGAGCGCAACTCGCAAGCAGGTATCAATCATCTCTCGCGACGTCCGACCGGGCGGGCATCCGCGTCCGAAGATCGATCACAGCGAGCCCCGCTGTGACTCTGGTCACAGAGGATCGTCTGTCTGGTACCCGCTGATGTCCGCTGATGTTCGGTGGTGTCCGTTGGTGCCGATCGGTCCGGCGAGCGCGGATTTCGGGGCATTGCGAGGCGAAGGACATGGGTGTACTTCTGATGGCCTATGTCGCTGTTGGACGATCTCGCCGAGTCGGACGAGAACGCGCTCCTCACGATGCGCGAGGCGACCGAAGTGCTGCGCGTCGGCAGGTCGACGGGGTACAAGATGGCCCACGAATACCTGAGTTCCGGCTGCACCTCCGGACTGCCGGTGCTCAAGTTCGGCGAGCAGTGCTACCGCGTTCCGCGCTGGGCCCTGATCGAACTCGTCACGACCGGCCGGGTTGTGCACCTGTGCGACCCGGAGGCACCCGGCGAGGGGGCCTCCGTTGGCCGCTGACCCGATCCGTCGCTCGGTTGTGCTCGGCCCGGCGGCACACGAGTTGCGTCGCTACGTCGGGCCGACCGGCTGGGCCGTGCTCGAGGAGATGGTCGAGCGTTCGAACGGCGACGGCGATCGTATCACCGCGCAGGTGTCGATCCGTACACTCGCCTCGTCGCTCGGTC
>CBFCWZ010000104.1:0-10801 GCA_965601935.1 uncultured Ilumatobacteraceae bacterium | reverse complement strand
CATCACCATCACCACAACATATCGTGGTCACTGGAGTTAAGCAGAGACCCTATACGTATGTTCGAGTGTCAAGTTGTTTGTCAATGTTTGTAAGGGTTTCTGAGGTGTCTGGAAGGCCCGGAGACGGGTGTGGACAGCCGCCGCGGACGGGAACGAGACCAGCCAGAATCCCTTGAAACGAGCGTGAGAGCCGCAGCGCGCGGCGGGCAGATCCGGGCCTACTGGCCGGAGTGGAGTTCGGAGTTCAGCTCGCCCCAGCTGCGGGAGCGGGGGCGAGCGATGACCTGACCCGTCTGTCCGTCACGGATGAACATCACCCCGTTGATGCCCGAGAGCTGGCGCGCCTTCTCCACGCCGTCCGGGGTGAGGACCGGTGTGGCAGCGGTGATGTAGAGCCCGGCCTCGACGATGCAATCGTCGCCGAGCGAGATCCCGATACCGGAGTTGGCGCCGAGCAGGCAACGTTCACCGATGGAGATGACCTCGGTGCCCCCGCCCGAGAGCGTGCCCTGGATCGACGCCCCGCCGCCCACGTCGCTGCCGTCGCCGACCACGACACCGGCGGAGATCCGGCCCTCGACCATCGACACACCCAGCGTTCCGGCGTTGAAGTTGCAGAACCCCTCGTGCATGACGGTCGTGCCCTCGGCCAGATGGGCCCCGAGGCGAACGCGATCGGTGTCGGCGATGCGGATGCCCTTCGGGACGACGTAGTCGGTCATGCGGGGGAACTTGTCGAGGCCCTTCACCGAGAGGACGCCGCCCGACTGGCGGACCTTCAGCCGTACGTCGTCGAGGTCGGCCACGGCGACGGGGCCGAGGTTGGTCCAGGCCACGTTGTTGAGGGCGCCGAACGTGCCGTCCATGTTGATCGACCGGGGCGCGGCCACGCGATGGGAGAGCAGATGGAGGCGCAGGTAGGCGTCCTCCGGCGAGGCGGGAGGCTCGTCGACGTCGACGGAGATCCGGACGGGCCGGATCGTCACGCCGCGCACGTCGTCGGTCGACTCCCGCCGAGTCAGGTTCGACTCGATCTCGTCGAGGGGGCAGTCGTCCCCACCGAAGTCACCCCAGCCCAGCCAGCGGTACCAGGTGTCGAGTGTCGAGCCGTCGCGGGCGACCGTTGCCAGTCCGGCGCCCCAAGCCATGCGTGCCATGTGTCGGTGTCCTTCGGTGTGAGGGGTCAGAAGATCTCGGGTCGGAGGGTCGGGAACAGGATGACCTCCTTGATGGAGTCGACGCCCGCCAGCAGCATGACCACGCGGTCCATCCCGATCCCGAGGCCTCCGGTGGGGGGCATGCCGTACTCGAGCGCCCGCAGGTAGTCCTCGTCGATCGTGCCGCGCTCGGCGTCGCCGGCGTCCTTGGCCGCTTGCTCGTCTTCGAAACGCTGACGCTGTTCGACGGGGTCGTTCAGCTCGGAGTAGCCGTTCCCGAGCTCGCGGGAATCGGCGAAGATCTCGAACCGCTCGGTGAGCCATGGGTCGTTGCGGTCGATGCGGGCGAGCGGGCTGATCTCGGTGGGGTGCCCCGTGACGAACGTGGGACGTACGATGTCGTGCTCGCAGAGCTTCTCGAACAGCTCCTCCACCAGCTTGCCCCCGCCCCACGCGTCCTCCACGGTGATGCCGTGGTCGGCGGCCAGCGCCCGCAAGTCGTCGATCGGCTGGCTGGGGTGGACCTCGCGTCCGAGCTTCGCGGACACCGCGTCGACCATTCGCAGGTGCGGCCACGGCTCGGCGAGGTCGAACTCCTGGCCGCGGACGGTGACGATGGTCGAATCGATCGCGTCGCGCGCCGCGTTGGTGATGAGTTCCTCGCTGATGGCCATGACGTCGGTCCAGTCACCGAACGCCTGGTAGAGCTCCATCATGGTGAACTCGGGGTTGTGGCGCGTGGAGATGCCCTCGTTGCGGAAGATGCGGCCGATCTCATAGACCCGCTCCATCCCGCCGACGATGAGCCGCTTCAGGTGCAGCTCGAGAGCGATGCGCAGATAGAGCGGCATGTCGAGCGTGTTGTGGTGTGTGGCGAACGGCCGCGCGTGGGCGCCACCGGCCTCGACGTGAAGGACCGGCGTCTCGACCTCGATGTAGTCGTGCTCGTGGAGGGTGCGGCGGAAGCTGGCAATGACCTCGTGGCGGATCTCGAAGTGGCGGCGGGCCTCGTCGTTGACCACGAGGTCGGCATAGCGCTGGCGGAAGCGGGTGTCGACGTCGGTCAACCCGTGCCACTTGTCGGGGAGCGGCCGCACCGCCTTCGACAGCAGCTGTACCGTTGCCGCCTTGACCGACAGCTCGCCCTTGCGGGTGGTCATGACGGTTCCGTGGACACCCACCCAGTCGCCCAGATCGAGAGCCTTCACGCCGGCGAAACCCTCGTCGCCGACGACGGCCTTGGAGATGAACAACTGGACGTCGCCCGAGCGGTCGCGGATGGTGGCGAAGACGAGCTTGCCGGAATCGCGCTTCAGCATCACCCGGCCCACCACGGAGACCTCGTTCTCGGTCTCGGAACCCGCCTCGAGGAAGCCCCACCGGTCGCGCAGTTCGCGTAGCGTGTGCGTGCGGTCGAAGCGGTACGGGTAGGGCTCGACGCCCGACTCGCGCAGTTCCTCGACGCGCCGGTGGCGTCGAGCGCGTTCGGCGTCGAGGCCGCTGCCGGAGATGTCGGGGTCGGTGTCGCTCACGGTGCTGTGACGGTAGCGAACGCGGTGCGGTTCCGGGCGGTGGAAATGGGCCTGCGACAGGGATCGTCGAGTTCCGTGGCCCGTCCCGCTGTGCAGGCGTAGCCTGGTCGCCGTGACGGTGCGCTTTCTCATCATCGGCGGGGGGCCTGCGGGCAACACGGCAGCGACCCATGCGGCGCGCCTCGGAGCGAAGGTGACGATGGTCGAACGCGACATCGTCGGTGGTGCCGCGCACCTCTGGGACTGCATCCCGTCGAAGTCGATGATCGCCACGGGCGACGCGCTCAGCTACTCCCGCAACATCGGCGGGATGGGCCTCGCCCAGAGCGACACGAACGTCGACGTCGACAGCCTCACCAGCCGGATCGAGACCATCACCGAGCGGATGGAGAACAACGTCTCCACCATCCTCGAGAGTCAGGGCGTGCGCATCCTGCGCGGCACCGGTCGATTCACGGGGTCGCACACCGCCGTCGTCGAGGGAGTCGACGGCACCGAGACCGTCGAGTTCGACTCCGCCCTGGTGTGCACCGGCTCTCGACCGCGCATCCCCGATTGGTGTTCCCCCGATGGTGATCGCATCCTCACCACCCGCGACTGCTACCCGCCGAAGGTGTTCCCCGAGAGCGTCACGATCGTCGGCTCCGGTGTCACCGGCGTCGAGTTCGTCCACATGTTCTCGCGCTTCGGCGCCAAGGTGACCCTCGTGGTGAGCCGGCAGCAGGTCCTGCCGGGCAAGGACCCCGAGGTCGCCGCCGTCCTCGAAGAAGAGTTCATGGGGCGTGGCGTCAAGCTCGTGATGGGCGCTCGTGCCCAGGCGATCGAGCGGACCGAGGACGGCAACGCCGTCGTCGTCCGTTGCGACGACGGCCGCATGGTCGAGTCGACCCACGCCGTACTGGCGATCGGCTCGATCCCGAACACCGAGGAACTGGGCCTCGATGCGGCCGGTGTCGAGGTCGACTCGGGCGGCTACCTGCCGATCAACCACCACTGCGTCACCAATGTGCGCCACATCTATGCGGCGGGCGACATCAGCGGCAAGCTGCCGCTCTCGTCGGTGGCATCGATCCAGGGTCGCAAGGTCGCCGAGCACGTGATGGGGCTGCACACCGTCGAGCACCGTCACCTCGACTACGACAAGGCCGCCTCGGCCATCTTCACCGAGCCCGAGATCGCCGACGTCGGCCTCGCCGAGGCCGAAGCATTCAGCTCGGGTCGCAAGATCCGCGTCACGAAGGTGCCCTTCAGCGCCACGGCGAAGGCGATGATCAACAACGAGACCCGCGGCTTCGTGAAGATCATCTCCGACCCCAACACCGGGGTGGTGCTGGGCGGATCGATCGTCGGCCGCCACGCCGCCGAACTGATCTCGGTGATCGCGGTGGCCGTCACCGCCGGACTCACGGTGACCGATCTGGTCGAGAGCATCCTCGTCCATCCCGCCCTCAGCGAGGCGCTCTCGGAAGCGGCCGACTGACCGTCACTCCGTGGTGGTTCCCGCACCCGTGCGGGTCAGGTTCATCGAGCGGCGGTGGACCGGCGAGCTGGTCACGATGTTGGTGATCGAGTCACCGGTCTTCCAGAGTTGGTGGAGCAGGTCTTCGAGGTGACCGGTCGACCTCACGAACGCACGGATCACGTGTGACTCCGAGCCGGTGACCCGGTTGGCCTCGATCACTTCGGGGATGTCCTGCACGATCTCGTCGACGATCGCCGAGTCACCTGGGCTGCTCAGCCGGATGATGCACTGGATCGGGAACCCCAACTCGGGGTAGTTGACGATGGCCCGGTAGCCCCGGATGACGTTGGCGTCCTCCATCTTGCGAACCCTCTCGGCCACGGCCGGAGCGGACAGGCCGACCCGTTCGCCCAACTCGCGGAACGACACGCGGCCCTCCTCCTGCAGGATGTCGAGAAGGTCACGGTTGATCTCGTCGAGTTCGAACATCGTGACCATCGAATCAGAAGTCGATCTTTCGATCAAGTTTCGAAACGATGGAGCGATGGGTCGAGATGGCCTTGGAAAGACGGTTTCGAACGTGACTCTTCATGTCGATCGGCGTAACGTAATCGTCATGAACGCCGCATTCGACGCCGCCCTCGAACGGCTCGTGTCCGCCTACAAGCGGCACGACGATCTGCATCGCTCGCACGCCACGATCCACGATCTCGCCGAGGCCCGCCGGGCCCTCGACGAGGCTCGCATGGACGCGCTGCGCTCGCGCAACCTCTGAACCTCCTGAACGGTCCCGCCGGGTCGCCACGACGCGTGGCGGCCCGCGCGCCTGTCACTCGATGACGGCCAGGATGTCGCCGCCACCGACCGTGTCGCCCGCGGCGACCTTGATCGCCTTGACGGTGCCGGCGTTGTCGGCGTTGATCTGGTTCTCCATCTTCATCGCCTCGAGGACGACGATGCCCTCACCGGCCTCGACCTCCTGACCCTCTTCGACGAGGACCTTGACGATCGTCCCCTGCATCGGGGCCTCGATGCTGCCCGAGCCGGCACTCGCTCCGCTGCCGCCGCCCGAACGCTTGGTCCGCTTCTTCTGCGCGGCCGGTGCCGCCGCGGCGACGCCCACCGACTCGGGAACCCACATCTGGACGTCGAAGCGCTTGCCGTTGACCTCGACGGTGGTGGTGCGCTGCACGAGCGGGGTGTCGTCGTCGTCCTTGGGGGGCGCGGCCGGGGCCGAGGACACCCCGGTGAGGTCGAGGGTCTCTTCGACCCATTTCGTGGAGTGGGTGACGGCGTGGAAGTCGGGATGGGTGATGATCGCCAGGTCGGCCGGGATGGTGGTGGCGACCCCGTCGACCACCAGCTCTTCGAGCGCCCGCACGGTGCGGGCGATGGCGACCTCACGGTCGCGCCCCCACACGACGAGCTTGCCGACCAGGTTGTCGTAGAACTGGCTGATCGTGTCGCCCGACAGGTAGCCGGTGTCGAAGCGGATGCCGAAACCGTCGGGGGCGACGAGCTTGTCGATGGTGCCCGGGGCAGGGAGGAACTTGCCCTCCGCCGGGTCCTCGGCGTTGATGCGGATCTCGATCGAGTGACCGCGGCGGCAGGCGTTGACCTCGTCCTGGGTCATCGGCAGCTCTTCGCCGGCGGCCACGCGGATCTGCCACTCGACCAGGTCGATGTCGGTGATCATCTCGGTGACCGGGTGCTCGACCTGGAGGCGAGTGTTCATCTCGAGGAAGAAGAAGTCGCCATCTTGATAGATGAACTCGACGGTGCCGGCACCGACGTACCCGACGGCGAGAGCAGCCTTGACCGCAGCCTCGCCCATGGCCTCCTCGACGCCATCGGCCAGGCCCGGGGCCGGGGCCTCCTCGACCAGCTTCTGGTGCCGGCGCTGGGCGGAGCAGTCGCGAGTGGAGACCCACACGCAGTTGCCGTGCTTGTCGGCGACGAGCTGGACCTCGACGTGGCGGGGCCACGTGAGGTAGCGCTCGACGTACACCTCTTCACGACCGAAGAAGCTCAGCGCCTCGCGCTGGGCGCTCTCCATCGCAGCGTCGACGTCGTCGGGGTTCTCGACGACCTTCATGCCGCGTCCACCGCCCCCGAAGGCGGCCTTGATGCAGACGGGCCAGCCGTGCTCGTTGCCGAAGTCGCGGATCTCGTCGGGGCCCGCGGCGAACTCGGTGGTGCCCGGGACGATGGGGGCGCCGCCGCGCAGGGCGGCCTGGCGCGACGAGACCTTGTCGGACATCTCGTCCATGGCGGTGGGGGGTGGCCCGATGAACTCCACGCCGATCTCGGCGACCGCGCGGGCGAAGTCGGCGTTCTCGCTGAAGAAGCCGTAGCCGGGATGCACCGCGTCGGCGCCGCTCTCGGTGATGGCGTCGATGACGGCGTCGGTGTTGATGTAGCTCTCGGCTGCTGTCTGCCCGCCCAGGGCGAAGGCCTCGTCGGCGAGGCGCACGTGCAGCGAGTCGCGGTCGAGCTCGGAGTAGACCGCCACCGTCGGGATGCCCATTTCGCGGGCGGCGCGGACGACGCGGACGGCGATCTCGCCACGGTTGGCAATCAGGATCTTCTTCAGCACGGCTGCCAATGTAGGGGCCATGAGCGACAACGGCCGCAAATTCGGTGAGGGAATTGCCTGGCCGGAAGGGTGGGATGTCCGCTACGTGACCGAGACCGGCAGCACCAACGCCGATCTCCTCGCCGATCTGGACGCCGGCCGCGCAGGTCACCGGGCGGTGCTGGCCACCGGCTACCAGACCGCGGGAAAGGGACGCCTGAACCGTCGGTGGGATGCGCCGGCCGACACGAACCTGCTGGCCTCGGTGGCGTTTCGCGAGGTCCCGGAGCACCCCGTCGACCTCAGCCGGCGCCTCGGGCTGGCGCTCTGTGCCGTGCTCGACACCCTCCCACAGGACGTGCCGAGCGGGCTGAAGTGGCCCAACGACGTCCTGCTCGGCGGTCTCAAACTGGCCGGTCTGCTGGCGGTGCGGTCGGGGGCCACGGGCGCAGTCGTCGTCGGGATGGGTGTGAACGTCAGCTGGTCGCCCGACGGTGCGGCCCGCCTGTCCGAGCTCGACCCGGATCTGGGCCCGGACGACCTCCTGTGCGCAGTGCTGGCCGCCCACGACCGGCTCCCCGCCGACGTGACGGATCTCTATCGGCAGCGTCTCCTCACCCTCGGAGCGCAGGTGCGGGCCCACCTTCCCGACGGCTCCGAACTGGCCGGAAGGGCCGTCGACATCGACGCTGCCGGACGCCTGGCCGTGATCGACGAATGTGCGATCACACACCACCTCGACGCCGCCGACGTGGTCCATCTGCGCCCCGTGTCGTGACGCGGGTCCGGCTGCCGCCCTTCGCTGTCGCGCCGGCGATACCGTAGCCTTGATGCCGGTTGCCCGCGTTCGCTCCTCTGCCTGGATCGGTGCCCTCTTCGCTGCCGTCGTCGGGCTCCTCGGCGCGTGGACCGTGATCGGTGCGGCCAACGAGAGCACGAGCGAGGTGGAGCGGATCGCCGACCTCGAAGAGGTGCTGGCGCCCGTCGACGGACCCGCAGTGAACTACCTGCTCATCGGCTCCGACAGCCGTGAGGGGTCCGATCCGGACTCGCCGGACTTCGGGGGGATCGGAGACGAGACCGACGTCCAGGGCCGTCGCAGCGACACGATCATGGTTCTCCGCCAAGAGGAGGACGGCAAGGGCGCCGCGCTCGTCAGCTTCCCCCGCGACCTCTGGGTGGAGATCGCCGGAAAGGGCTCTTCCAGCCGCATCAACTCCGCCTACAACGATGGTGCCGACGTGCTCGCCCAGACGATCACACAGGAATTCGGGGTTCCCGTCCACCACGTGATCGACATCGACTTCTTCGGGTTCAAGGAGCTGGTCGATGCGATCGGTGGGGTCGAGATCTGCTTCGAGTACGTCACCCGCGACCTCAACTCTGGGCTGGCACAGGAGCCCGGCTGCAACCTGCTCGACGGCACCCAGGCATTGGCGTATGCCCGCAGCCGCCACCACGAGGAGTTCAAGGACGGCTCGTGGCAGAAGGATCCCACTGCCGACCTCGGCCGCATCGAGCGCCAGCAGCACTTCATCGCATCGGCCGTCGACCAGACCCTCGACGCGCTGCAATCCAACCCGTTCATCGCCTCCGAGCTGATCGAATCAGTGTCCGGTGCCGTGCGGCTCGACCCGAACCTCGACCCGCTGGGCGCCGCCGGAACCCTGCGCAAGGCCTTCTCGAGCGGCCTCCACACGTACCAGTTGCCGGTGGAGGGGACCACGATCGACGGCAACTCGGTCCTGCTCCTGCTCGACTCTGCCGAGCCCATCCTCGACTACTTCCGGGGTATCGGCCCGTTGCCGCCTGAGGACGACGCCGCGACGGACACTTCCGGCGGCTGATCGACGTTCTCGGTAGGGTTCCACGACGATGAAGGCATTGATCCTGGCTGGAGGCGCCGGCACGCGTCTCCGTCCGATCACCCACACACGGGCCAAACAACTCGTGCCGGTGGCCAACACACCGATCCTCTTCTACGGCATCAAGTCGATCGTGGACGCGGGGATCACCGACATCGGCATCATCGTGGGAGACACCCGCGACGAGTTGATGGCCTCGGTGGGCGACGGCTCCCGACTCGGTGCCACGGTCACCTACATCCCCCAGGACGCACCGCTCGGCCTCGCCCACTGCGTGCTCATCGCGCAGGACTTCCTCGGCGATGACGAATTCGTGATGTACCTCGGGGACAACCTGCTCGAACAGGACCTCGCCGCGTTCGTCGACGAGTTCCGACGGTCCCGTGACGGCGCCGAGCCGTGTTCGGCACAGATCCTGCTCAAGCAGGTCGACGACCCCCATCGCTTCGGTATCGCCACGCTCGACGACGCAGGTCATGTCACCGCACTCGTGGAGAAGCCCGACGATCCCCCGTCCGACCTGGCGTTGGTGGGCGTCTATCTCTTCGATGCCCAGATCCACGAAGCCGTTGCGTCGATCGAGCCCTCCGGGCGAGGCGAGCTGGAGATCACCGACGCCATCCAGTGGTTGATCGACCGGGGCCACCGAGTCCGCACGGAGATCCTCACCGGGTGGTGGATCGACACGGGCAAGCTCACCCCGCTGCTCGAGGCCAACCGTCTCCTGCTGGAGACGATCGAGACCCGCGTGAGCGGTTCCGTCGACGCCGAGTCCACCCTCGAGGGCCGCGTCGTGGTCGAGTCGGGGGCCCAGATCATCAACTCCACCGTGCGCGGTCCGGCGGCGATCGGTGCCGGCACGGTGGTGGCCGACAGCTTCATCGGGCCCTTCAGCGCAATCGGTGCCGGTTGCGAGGTCCGGCATTCCGAGATCGAGCATTCGGTCGTGATGGACGAGAGCGCGATTCTCGACATCCCGCGCCTCGAGGACAGCCTCATCGGTAGCGACGCCGTGGTGTCGCGTTCCCAACGCAAGCCGCGTGCCCTTCGCCTCATGGTCGGCGACCATTGCCAGATCGACGTCGAGTAGGGAGAGCCATGGCAACCGTCACCGAGTCCGATTCGATCACGGGAGTCCACGTGGTGGAACCCGTGGTCCACGGAGACGCCCGAGGGATGTTCGTCGAGACCTATCGCCGCGACTGGATCCCCGGCGCCCGCGAGATGATCCAATCGAATCGAGGCGACCGCCGGGCCGGCGCGGTGGTGGGCCTGCACTACCACCTGCACCAGGCCGACTACTGGTACGTCCCGTTCGGCACGGCCAGGGTCGTGCTGCACGACCTGCGGTCCGGCGGCCCGACCGACGGGGCCACCCAGACGCTCGACATCTCGGGCGACAACCACCTCGGCGTGTACATCCCACCCGGGGTCGCGCACGGTTTCTCGGCGCTGACCGACATGGTCATCACGTATCTGGTCGACGGCTACTACAACCCGGCCGACGAACTGGGCATTGCGTGGAACGACCCAGTGGTCGACGCCGACTGGGGTGTCACCGACCCGGTCCTCAGCGGGCGGGACCAGGTGAACCCGGCGCGTGCCGACATCGCTCCTGCCGATCGCCCTCGCTGGCCGATGAGGACCTGATCGTGAGGCTCTTCGTCACCGGCGCCGCCGGATTCATCGGGTCGAACTACGTCCGCCATGTCCTCGACGCCACGGATCACCGTGTCACCGTCTACGACGCCCTCACGTACGCGGGCAATCTGGCCAGCATCCGTGACGTGCTCGACGACCGCCGTGTCGAGTTCGTCCACGCCGACATCTGCGCGCCCGACGACGTGGCGCGGGCGATGGACGGCCACGATGCCGTCGTCCACTTCGCCGCCGAGTCCCACGTCGACCGCTCGATCGTCGACGGGTCGCAGTTCGTCCGCACGAACTGCACCGGCACCAACGTGTTGTGCGACGTGGCCAACCAGGTCGGCGTCGACCGGTTCCTCCACATCTCGACCGACGAGGTCTACGGCTCCGTCGAGCACGGCTCCTCGAAGGAGACCGACCCGCTCGCGCCCAGGTCGCCGTACTCGGCATCGAAGGCGGGCTCCGACCTCATCGCCCTCTCGTACCATTCCACGTACGGCATGCCGGTCATCGTGACCCGCTGCACCAACAACTTCGGGCCGTACCAGTTCCCGGAGAAGGTC
>CBFCWZ010000103.1:0-10870 GCA_965601935.1 uncultured Ilumatobacteraceae bacterium | reverse complement strand
GACAACCTGTTCGTCGCCGGGTTCATGGGGTCCCCACCGATGAACATGGCCGAGGTGCAACTCGAGCGCGAAGGCGACGGCCTCGTCGCCACCCTTGCCGACACTCGGATCTCGATCGCTCCCGCCCTGCTCGAACGCAAGCCCGCTCTCGTGAGCTATGCCGGACGAACCGTGGCGATGGGCGTCCGTCCCGAGGATCTGAACGACTGCGAGGAGCACACCGACTGGCCGACCGACCGGAGGGTCTCGGTCGTCGTCGACCTGGTCGAGGCGCTCGGCTCGGAGCTGGCGGTCCACTTCCCGATGGAGGCCGAGAAGCCGGCCGGGCCGGCAACCGTTCGGCCGGGAGAAGACCCGACGGAGTCCGAGGAAGGGCCGGCCGTCGCGCCCGTGTCGCTCGGTCTCGAGGAGGTACACCACAACATGTGGGTGGCCAACTTCGGCCCGCGCAGCTTCGTGCAGATGTCGTCCACCATCGACGTCGGCGTCGACACCGAGCAGCTCTACTTCTTCGACCTCGACACCGGCCTCGCCATCCGCGACTGAACCGACCTGGGGCCTGCGCCCGATCATCGGGCAGACTGGTCGGCGCATGTCCGACCCCCTCGCGACCCTCAACGCACTCCTCGAGCCCGTCTTCGCCGAACTGGCTGGTGGCGAGCCGGCCGACCCGACCGTCCGGCCCTCCGACCGCGCCGACGCCCAGGTCAATGGCGCCCTTCCGCTGGCCAAGCGAGTAGGTGCGAACCCGCGTGAGCTGGCCGACAGAATCATCGCGTCGGGTGTCCTCGACGAGATCGCGTCCGCCGCAGAGGTCGCGGGTCCGGGATTCATCAACGTCACGTTCTCCCCGGCGTTCCTCAGCACTCAGCTCGACGTCGCTCGACGCGACGGCGCGCTCGGGTTGGCCGCTGCCGAGCCCTCCAGGAAGGTGGTCGTCGACTACTCCGCGCCGAACGTCGCGAAGGAGATGCACGTCGGCCACTTGCGCACCACGGTCATCGGCGACGCACTCGTGCGCATGCTCGAGGCAGTCGGCCACGAGGTCATCCGGGAGAACCACATCGGTGACTGGGGCACACCGTTCGGGATGCTGATCGAGCACCTGCGCGAGATCGACGAGGACGGCACCGCCACCGACGTCGGTGACCTCGACGAGTTCTACAAGCAGGCGCGAGTCGCCTTCGACGCGTCGGAGGAGTTCCAGGAGCGGTCGCGCCAGCGCGTCGTGAAGCTGCAGGCACACGAGGCCGAGACCCTCGAGAGGTGGCAGGAACTCGTCGACATCAGCACCCGCCACTTCAATCGCGTGTACGACAAGCTCGGCGTACAGCTCACCGACGACGACCTGATGGGGGAGAGCCGTTACCAGCCGCTGATGCCGGGTGTCATCGAACGCCTCGACGAGGCCGGGTTGCTCGAGCAGTCCGACGGCGCCGACGTGGTCTTCCCTCCCGGTTTCGAGAACCGTGACGGCGACCCGCTGCCGCTGATCGTGCAGAAGGGAACCGGTGGCTTCAACTACGCCACCAGCGACCTCGCCTGCATCATCGACCGCACCGAGCGGCTCGGCGCCGACCTCCTGCTGTACGTGGTCGATGCCGGACAGGGGCAGCACTTCCAGATGGTGTACGCGGTGGCCGAGATGGCCGGCTGGCTGGCCCCTCCCACCGAGGCCGTTCACGTCCAGTTCGGGGTGGTGCTGGGGGAGGACCGTCGGCGCCTGCGCAGCCGGAGCGGCGAGCCGGTCAAGTTCGTCGACCTCCTCGACGAGGCCGTCGAGCGTGCCGCCGCCGCGATCGCCGAGAAGAATCCCGACCTCGACGACGAGGCACGCGCCGAGGTGGCGAACGCGATCGGTATCGGTGCAGTGAAGTACGCCGAGCTGTCGACCGACCGCGTGAAGGACT
The DNA here is from genome assembly GCA_965601935.1 of uncultured Ilumatobacteraceae bacterium. Lineage (GTDB taxonomy): Bacteria > Actinomycetota > Acidimicrobiia > Acidimicrobiales > Ilumatobacteraceae > CBFCWZ01. Next base: position 8,960 of record CBFCWZ010000103.1, on the reverse strand, counting down.
ACATCTTCGACTGGGACCGTCTGCTCGCCTTCGAGGGCAATACCGCCCCGTACCTCCAGTACGCCCACGCCCGAATCTGTTCGCTGTTCCGGCGAGCCGAAGTGGAACGGGACGACGCATCCGTCTGGCCGATCACCATCGGCGAGGATGCCGAACGCGAACTCGCGCTGCAGATCCTGGCGTATCCCACCGCGGTGGCGGCGGTGCTCGACGGCTACAGCCCACACAAGCTGTGCAATTACGCGTACGACCTCGCCACGGCGTTCACGTCGTTCTACGAGAAGTGCCCGATCCTCCGGTCCGACGAAGAGGTGAAGAAGAGCCGGCTGGCGCTCGCCGACCTGACCGCCCGGGTGTTGGCCGCGGCACTCGGCCTGCTCGGCATCGAGGCGCCGGAGCGGATGTGACCGTCCTCCCGCGCAACCTCCTCCCCGACAACGCCGCGGTCGGTGACGACGGTTCCCTGTCGATCGGTGGGTGCTCCACCGCCGACCTGGCCGCGGAGTACGGCACACCGTTGTTCGTCTACGACGAGGATCATCTGCGGGCGCGGTGCCGCGAGGCCGTTTCCGCCTTCGGCCCTGGCCGGGCGATCTATGCCACCAAGGCGTTCCTGTGCCGGGCCATGGCCCGGCTGGCGTACGAGGAGGGGATGTTGCTCGACGTCGCCTCCGGCGGCGAACTCCATGTCGCCCTGAGTGCAGGCGTCCCCGCCGACTCCTGCACCCTGCACGGAAACAACAAGTCCGATGCCGAGCTGGCGATGGCCGTCGACGAGGGAGTGCGTCACATCGTGGTCGACTCGTTCGACGAGATGGATCGGCTCGATCGGCTCGTCGGAGACCGGGTGCCCGACGTCGTCCTGCGCATCACCCCTGGCGTGCACGCCCACACCCACGAGTTCATCGCCACCGGCCAGGACGACTCCAAGTTCGGCTTCAACCTCGCCAACGGCGACGCCCGCCGCGCCGTCGGTCGGGCCGAATCGAGCCGGTCGATGAACCTCGTCGGGGTGCACAGCCACATCGGCTCGAACGTCTTCGAGGCCAGCTCGTTCGCCAAGGCGGCCGAGGTGATGGCCGACTTCGCCGTACCCCTCGACCTTCCCGAACTCGTTCTGGGCGGCGGCCTCGGCGTGCCCTACGTGGTGGGGGAGGAGGCGCCCACACTCACCCAGTGGGCGAACGTGCTCCTCGATGCCTGCGAGGCGCTGGGTGTGAAGTCGGCGGTGAGTGTCGAGCCCGGCCGTTCGATCGTCGGCGCCGCGGCGGTCACGGTGTACTCGGTCGGCACGGTGAAGGACATCCCCGGCGTGCGCACGTACGTGTCGGTCGACGGCGGGATGAGCGACAACCCGCGCCCGGTGCTCTACGGGTCGGGGTACGAGACGTTCCTGCCGCGAGCCGTCGACGCGCCTCGCGACAAGGTCGTCCGGGTGGTCGGCAAGCACTGCGAATCGGGAGACGTCCTGGCGTTCGCCGCCGAGGTCCCGAGCGACATCGCAGTGGGCGACCTGCTCGCCACCCCGGTGACGGGTGCCTACGGACACTCCATGGGTTCGAACTACAACAAGATCACGCGGCCGCCGGTCGTGTTCGCCGCCGGTGGAGAAGCCCGCCTCGTGGTCCGCCGCGAGCGCTACGACGACCTGCTCCTCACCGACGTCGGATGACCCAACCCCTCACCGCCCGCCGGCGTTGGCTGTTCGTCCGGCCACGCTCGGGACGGTCGTGGATCGGGGAGCGCAGGTACGAGTACGACCCGACGGCGGGCCGTACACGGAAACAGGCCGCGCCCCGAACGCTCCGGGTCGTCCACGGCATCCCGGTTCGCTACACGCCCCGCCTCGATGGCGACCCCGACCCGGGCGAGGTGGTGTGGACGTGGGTGCCCTACCGGGACGACGCGACGCGCGGGAAGGACCGTCCCGTCGTCGTGATCGGTCGTTCCGGAGACGTGCTCGTCGCCGTTCCGGTCACGTCGAAGGACAAGGGCCGCGACGATCACGTCCCCATCGGGAGCGGGACGTGGGACCGGCGCCGCAGACCCAGCTTCGCCAAGGTCGACCGCCTGATCACCGTGGACGCGGACGACGTCCGGAAGGAGGGTGGGGTGCTGTCACGGCCGATGTTCGAAGACGTCGTCGAGGGGGTCCGCGCCTACCACCCGATGGCCGACGTGCCCCCACCTCCACGCGGCGTCAGTTGACCTACTCCAGGTGGTGGTCGAGGTAGTCGACGGACGCGACCGACTCGAACAGTGGTACCGCCGAGTGGGCGCCGGGATTGGCGTGGAGCGTCTTCTTCTCGCTGCCGAGCAGGGTGAACAGGTCGAGGCACCGATCCCGCGGGACCACCTCGTCGTCCCACTGCACGAGGAAGCGCAGTGGGATACGCAACTGCGGTGCCAGCTCGGCGAGGTCGTGGCGGTTCGGCCCCCAGGTGCCCATCAACCCGAGCACGGCGATCTGAACGCGTTCCTCGGTGGCGCAGACCGGCAGGCCCATCATCGTGCCCATCGACAGGCCCCACCACCCTGTGGGGCGTGCGCCGAACTCCCGCTCGGCGAAGTCGAGTGCCGTCCGCCAGTCGGCGACGACCGCCTCGGTCCCGCCGCCCCCGTCCCAGGCCTCGGTGAACTCGTCGGGCCGATCGGTGAATTCGAACAGTGCGCGGTCGCCGTGGCCGGGACCGTCGATGACGAGGCTGGCGATCCCTCGTTCGGCGAGCAGGCCCGAGACCCCGACGAGGTAGTCGACGTGCTTGTCGGTTCGCCCACCGTGCCCGAGCAGGACCAGCCGTTCGGCAGCCGCACCGGCCGGGCTCCGGTAGAGGCCCGGGATCGCGCCGCCCGTCACTTCGGAGGCGAGGGAGAAGGATCGCTCGACGTACCCGCCCTGTTCGGCTTCCCCCGATGTCCATCCGGAAGCTGTGCTGTCGTCAACTGGCATGGGGGGAAGGTATTCGATCCCGTAGCCTCCGTTGGGTGCCAGGAGACTCGACGGTCGTACGAATCGGTGTGCTCGGCTGCGGCAACGTGGGTGCCGCGCTGGTCCAACTCGTGGATGCGCAACGCGCCACCGTGCGGTCGCGCACCGGAATCGACCTCCAGGTCAGGCAGGTCGCGGTGCGCAACCTGTCGGCACCCCGCGAGGTCGAACTCGACCAAGGAGTGCTGACCCGCGATGCGCATGCCGTCGTCAGCGATCCCGACATCGACCTCATCGTCGAGGCCATCGGGGGGATCGAGCCGGCCCGCGAACTCATCCTCGAGGCGCTGAAGAGCGGAAAGCCGGTCGTCACGGCCAACAAGGAACTCCTCGCCAACGTCGGTGCCGAGCTGTACCAGGCAGCCGACGACGCAGGTCGGGACCTCCTCTTCGAGGCCGCGGTCGCCGGCGGCATCCCGATCATGCGGGCCATGCGCGAGAGCCTCCACGGCGAGCCCGTGCGGCGCGTGCTCGGCATCATCAACGGCACCACCAACTACATCCTCACGAAGATGACCGACGCGGTCGTCGAGGGTGGCGACGCCGACTATGCCGCCACACTCACCGAAGCCCAGCAACTCGGCTACGCCGAGCGTGACCCCACGGCCGATGTCGAGGGGTACGACGCGGGAGCAAAGGCGGCGATCATCGCCACACTCTCCTTCGGGGCGAAGGTCGTCGCCGGCGACGTCTACCACGAGGGCATCTCGAAGATCACGAGTTCGGAGATCGCGGTCGCCAACCGTCTCGGCTACGTGATCAAGCTGCTCGCCATCGTCGAGCGCGCCGACGACGATGCTCCCATCAGCGTCCGGGTGCACCCCGCGATGGTGCCGCACCAGCACCCGTTGGCCACCGTGCGCGACAGCTTCAACGCCGTGTTCGTCGAGGGCGACTTCGTCGACTCCCTCATGTTCTACGGGCGCGGGGCCGGCGGCGCCCCGACGGCCAGCGCGGTCTTCGGCGATGTCGTCGACGCGGCGATCAACCTCCGCAACGGCACCCACGGCTCACTCGGCTCGCTGCGCACCGCTCCCATCCAGCCGATCGACGAGACGTCGGCCGAATACCTGATGGGGCTCGAGGTGGCCGACCGGCCGGGTGTCCTCCACGCGGTCACCGGTGTCTTCGCCGACAACGGCGTGAGCATCCGCGTCGCCGAGCAGGAGGGTGCGGGTGACGACGCCCGGCTCGTGTTCATCACCCACACCGCCCAGGAGTCCGACGTGCAGGCCACGGTGCAGGCGCTGCGACACCTCGATGTGGTGCGCAGCGTGGGTGCCCTCCTGCGTGTGATCGCGAGCTGACGATGCAGTACGTGTCGACGCGTGGGCAGGCGCCCGAACTCGGCTTCGCCGATGTGCTGCTCGCCGGGCTCGCCGCCGACGGCGGGCTGTACGTCCCCGAGCGCTGGCCCGATCTGCGGACCCCGGAGTCCGGCCGGGGCGGACCGCGCAGCTACGTCGAGCGCGCGGTCGAGGTGATGCTGCCCTTCGTGTCGCCCGACATCGACGAGATCACGCTCACCCACCTCTGCAGCGAGGCGTACGAGTCGTTCCGTCACCCCGCAGTGGTGCCGCTGATCCAGATCGGCGACCGCCAGTGGGTGCAAGAGCTCTTCCACGGGCCGACCTTGGCCTTCAAGGACCTTGCCCTCCAGTTGGTGGGCCGCATGTTCGACCACGTGCTCGCCCAGCGCGGCGAGCGGGTGACCATCGTCGGGGCCACCAGCGGCGACACCGGCTCGGCGGCGATCGACTCGGTCGCCGGATGCGAGCACGTCGACATCGTCATCCTCTACCCGGCCGGACGCACGAGCGAGGTGCAGCGGCGCCAGATGACCACGGTCGACGAGCCGAACGTGCACACCGTCGCGATCGAGGGCACCTTCGACGACTGCCAGGATCTGGTCAAGGCGATGTTCAACGACGCGCCGTTCCGTGACGAGCACAGGCTGTCGGCCGTCAACTCCATCAACTGGGCCAGGGTGATGGCCCAGACCGTCTACTACGTGGTGGCGGCCGAGACCTTCGACGGCCCGGTCAGCTTCAGCGTGCCGACCGGCAACTTCGGCAATGTGCTGGCGGGCTGGATCGCCCGCGAGATGGGCGCCCAGATCCACGATTTCGTGATCGCGTCGAACACCAACGACATCCTCACCCGGTTCGTCCGGCACAACGACATGTCGACCCGCGACGTGGTCCCCACGTTGAGCCCGTCGATGGACATCCAGGTGTCCTCCAACTTCGAGCGACTCCTGTTCGAGATGAACGGGCGCGACGGCGGCATGACAGCAGAGCAACTCGACCGCTTCCGCGCCGTCGGCCACCTCGAGATCGAAGCCGACCAGAGGGCGCAGTACATCGAGGGGTCGTTCAGCGCTGCCGCGTTCGACGACGACACGACGATCTCCGAGATCGGTCGCCTGCACCGCGAGTCCGGCCTGTTCGTCGACCCGCACTCGGCCACGGCCACCGCCGCGGCCGCGCTGGTCGGTGGGCCGCACGGCCCGGATCGACCGATCATCAGCCTCGCCACGGCCCATCCGGCCAAGTTCCCGGACGCCGTCGAGAAGGCCACCGGTCACCGGCCCCCGCTGCCCGACCACCTGCTCGACATCTTCGACCGCCCAGAGCGGATCACCACCGCTCCAGCCGACCTCGCCACGGTGCAGGAACTCGTCGCCCGCCTCACTCGCCACTGACCGCGACAGCACAAACGTTGCGCCGGCCCGTCCGGCCGGTTAACGTGAACTCGTCCGGTTGAGCCGGGCCGCACCCCGAGTTGCTCGGTTGTGTGCGAATTCTTTCCCAGGGGAGCCACACCCCGGTGTGCCGACATGGCCTGCCGTGAGCAACTCCCATCTGGATCCTGACATCACCTCCTTCTCCACGGAGGTGGAAGAGAGGCATACGTGGCCGCAGAGGCACTCGAACAGTCCGCCCTCGAGGGCAAGGACAAGGACCAACTCCTCCAGATCGCAAAGGCGCTCGGCGTCAAGGGGACATCCCGGCTGAAGAAGGCCGAGATCATCGACAAGATCCTCGACTCGACCGGCGCATCCGCCCCCACCAACGGGAACGGCGCCGCGCCGGTTGCGCCCGCGGCGGCTGCTCCCGCATCTGCCGAGGCACCCGAACCGGCCCCCGCATCCGACGCGTCGGCTCCCGCGCCCGAACCCGATACGCCGACGGTCGGCCCCGACGGTGAGCCGCTCGCCGACTGGGAGATCGCTCTCGCCAAGGAGAGGGCCGCGCAAGGTGGCGACGCTCCCGTCGAGTCCGACGACCGCGAGAAGACGGACACGACCAGGGGCGCCGACGACGGCGGCAAGGCCGCGCAGCCCCAGGGCGCCGACCACGGGGGCCAATCGAAGTCGCAGAGCGACAACAAGGGTGGCCAGCAGCAGGGCAGCCAGCAGAGGCAGCACGGTGGCCAGCCGCAAAAGGGCAATCAGCAGGGTGGCCAACAGCAGAAGGAGGGCGGCAGCAGCCGTCGCCGCCGCCGTCGCCGCAAGAACCGCGGCGGCCAAGAGGGCCCGCAGGGTGACGACCTCGAACTCCTGGACGCCGACGATCAGCCCCAGAGCAACGAGCCGATCGAGGTCGAGGGCTACCTCGACATGCGTGACGAGGGCTACGGCTTCCTGCGCATCAACGGCTACCTCCCCAGCAAGCAGGATGCCTACATCCCGGTTCGTCTCGCTCGGCAGTACGGGCTCCGCAAGGGCGACCGCCTCAGTGGCACGATGCGCCCCGCCGGCCGCAACGAGAAGAACCCGGCGTTGCTCTCCGTGAAGTCGGTGAACGGTGGCGACCCCGAGGCGGCCAAGAAGCGTCCGCGCTTCGAAGATCTCACGGCCCTGTTCCCCGATCAGCGGCTCACGCTCGAGGACCCCGATGACCCGACGAACATGACGGCCCGCATCGTCGACCTCGTGTCGCCGATCGGCAAGGGTCAGCGCGGGATCATCGTGTCGCCACCGAAGGCGGGCAAGACCACGGTGATGAAGACCATCGCCAAGTCGATCGAGAAGAACAACCCCGAGGTCGAGACCATCGTGCTGCTCATCGACGAGCGGCCCGAGGAGGTCACCGACATGAAGCGCCACGTGAGTGGCGAAGTCGTGGCGTCCACCTTCGACCGCCCGAGCGACGAGCACACCCACGTCGCCGAGATGGCCATCGCCAAGGCCAAGCGCAGCGTCGAGGACGGCAAGGACGTCGTGGTGATCCTCGACGGCATCACCCGTCTCAGCCGGGCCTACAACCTCGCTGCCCCGGCGAGCGGACGGATCCTCTCCGGTGGTATCGACGCCGGCGCGCTGTACCCGCCGAAAAAGTTCTTCGGTGCAGCTCGCAACGTCGAGGAAGGCGGCTCGCTCACCATCCTCGCCACCGCGCTGGTCGACACGAACAGCCGCATGGACGAGGCGATCTTCGAGGAGTTCAAAGGTACGGGCAACATGGAGCTGCGCCTCGACCGCAAGGTCGCCGAGCGTCGCATCTACCCGGCCATCGACGTCGATGCTTCCTCGACCCGCCACGAGGAGCTCCTCTTCGACCGCAAGCAGCTCCAGATGGTGTGGAAGCTGCGCCGGGTGCTCTCCGGCCTCGCCGCCGACGGCAACGCGGCACCGGGCCTCGAGCTCCTGATGGACCGGCTGAAGACGTTCCGCACCAACGCCGAGTTCCTGAGCGAGATCGCCCGCCAACCCGGCATGTGACATCGCCCCACCCGAGGGCGTGTCGCGAACAGGTCCACCACACCTGCAACACGAACCTGCAACAGGTGTCTGACACCGTTCGTGGCGATAGCGTTTGGTGCCCGATCGAGGGTGACGACTGCACAGCAGCTCAGCCACCCACCAGGATCTGAGAGAAGGAACTGCCATGAAGGCCGACATCCATCCGAACTACACCGACACGGTCGTTCACTGCTCCTGTGGCAACACGTTCACGACCCGCTCCACCGTCAAGGACGACCTCAAGGTCGAGCTCTGCAACGAGTGCCACCCGTTCTTCACCGGCAAGCAGAAGCTCGTCGACTCCGGCGGCCGCGTCGAGCGGTTCAACCGCCGCTACGGGCGTCGCAACGCTCCCACGTCCTGATCGCCGGCCCGCTGCGCGGGCCCGTCTCGAAACGCCGCCCTGTCATGGGGCGGCGTTTCGCGTTCCCGCCGCGTCGATACCCTCCGCACCATGACCGACCCCTCCGGCGCCGACTCGATCCTGGGTGACCGCCGCAGCCTGCTGCTCGGAGCCAAACTGAAGGGGCTGGTCAGCGAACACCTCGGTACCCCGGTCGAGTCGGAACCCGTCGCCCATCCCTCGGGCGCCGCACTCGTGCTCGGTGCCGACGGATGGGTCCTGGTCGACGGTGCCGCCGACCGCCAACTCGGACGCGCGCTCGCGTGGGCCCTGCGCGCAGGTGTCGAGCGGCTGCACCTCGTCGCCGAGACCAGCACTGGTGTGCTGGCCCGTCGCGCCGAACAGATCGACTTCCCCGTCGAGATCTGGTTCGCCGACGGCCGCACCCTCCTGCCCGCCGTCGTCGAACCGCTGCCCGCCAGTCCCCAGGCCGACGCGGCCCATCTCGAGATGGCGGCCCTCATCGAGGCCGGGGGAGCGGCGGTCAACGTCGAGCACGGCGTCGTGTTCGGAGAAGTGCGCGGGCTCGAGGTGTGCCGTGTCGTCGACGAGCCGACCACCGGCCACATCGCCGAACTCAATGACGCCGCCGACCCCGCCCTGCTGGCCCCACCCGACCCCGACGAGGTCATTCTGGAAGTCGGCGTCGGCGCCAACGACCGCGAGGCATTCCGGCTGATCCACGGCGACGTCCCCGCGGCGGAGGCCCTCGCCGCCGTCGTCGAGTCGGTACGGACACATCGCAGTGCCGACGCGCCCCAGCACCCACTGAACCGGATGGCGCCCGAGCGCTACCTCCGTTGGCGCCTCGAACACGAGCC
>CBFCWZ010000102.1:0-10900 GCA_965601935.1 uncultured Ilumatobacteraceae bacterium | reverse complement strand
CGTCGTGGTGGTGGAGATCTCGGCGCTCACCGCTTCCTCTCGCTCAGAGGCTGCTTCGGTCGTCGTCGTGTCGATGGCGGGCCGAATCCCGGGAACGGTCGTGTTCTGCTGGCGGAAGTTCTCCAGCGCCTCGGCGGTTCCGATCACCGTGGTGCTGTCGTCGAGCATCACGTACCGCACGAACAAGCCGGTGCTGACGAGGAGGACCAGGACGACCCCGATCCCGACGATCCTCCAACGCGCACGGAGACCCCCACGACCCCACACGGCCACAACCGTAGCCCGACGGACCGGGGCCAGGGTCGGCTACTTGATCAGAGGGTCCCGCGGCAGGCCGAGGATGCGTTCACCGATCTGGTTGCGCTTGATCTCCGACGTCCCGCCCGCGATCGACATCCCGCGATGCATCAGGACGAGGACACCCGCCATCAGGCCGTCACCATCGAGGTAGACCCCGCCGGGGCCGCACAGCGCGTTGCCGACGGCTGCGGCTTCGTGGCCGATCTCGGAGAGGACGAGCTTGGTCATCGCCCCCTCGGGACCGGGCTCTCCGCCGGCCACGGCACGGTGGGCCGAGCGCAGGTTGAGCAGCCCGATCCCCTGCTGATCGGCGAAGTGCCGGCCCAACCGCGTGGCTCCCCCGTCGAGCCACTCGGGATGGGCGTCGAACTGCGTCAGCACCCATTCGCTCGGCAGGGCGATCGCCCCGCCTCCCCCACCGATGCTGACGCTCTCGTTGCCGAGGGTGGCGCGGGCGACCGTCCACCCACCGTCGACAGGCCCCACGACATCGTCGTCGGGCACGAACACGTCGTTGAAGAACACCTCGTTGAAGTCGGATGCGCCACTCGTCTGCTTCAGTGGCCGAACCTCGACCCCGTCGGCGTGCATGTCGATCGCCATCATCGTGATGCCCTTGTGCTTCGGGGCGTCGGCATCGGTGCGCACCGTGGCGAATCCCATCCCCGCCACGTGGGCGCCCGAGGTCCACACCTTCTGGCCGTTGACGATCCACCCCCCGTCGACCCGGTCGGCTCGGGTCTTCACGCCCGCGGCGTCCGACCCGGCGTCGGGTTCGCTGAACAGCTGGCACCAGATGACGTCCTGCCGGAGCGCCGGCTCCACCCAGCGATCGAGTTGATCCTGGGTGCCGTACTGGATGATCGTGAGGATGTTCCAGGCGGTGATGCCGTACTGGGGGCGCTGCACCCCGGCTGCGCCGAACTCCTCTTCGATCACCAACTGCTCGACGGCACCCGCGGCGCGGCCGTACGGCTTCGGCCAGTGCGGCATCAGGTAGCCGGACTCGATCAACTCGTCCCGCTGTTCCTCCCGGGTGAGATCCTTGACCCCCTCGGCGAAGGATCGGACCTCGCCCCTGATCGCCTCGGCTTCCGGCGGGAGCTCGACGGCTTTCGCCCGCGACACGCCGTCGCGGGTCAGGTCGGTGACAGCCCTGGCCGCGCCGGCCGCGTCGAGATAGTGGAGCAGGGTGGTGGCGCGCCGCATGTAGAGGTGCGCGTCGTGCTCCCAGGTGATGGCGATACCGCCGTGAACCTGGGTGCTGAGGTTGGCGCACAGATCGGCGGCCGGCGCGGCGAGCGTCGCCGCCACAGCGGCCGCGTAGGTGAACTGCACCCCGCCCGTGACCGAGGCGCGGGCGGCGTCCCACACTGCGGCCGTCGCCATCTCGGTCGCCACCGACATGTTGGCGCAGTGGTGCTTGACGCCCTGGAACATGGCGATCGGACGACCGAACTGCTCCCTTTCCCTGGCGTAGTCGGCGGCGCGCAGCGTGCATTCCCGGGCCACGCCCACCGCCTCGGCAGCGAGGACGAGGCGCGCCATGTCGACGAGCACCGGACGCGCTCCGGAGAGCACGGTCACGGCAGCTCCGTCGAGCGAGACCCTGGCCGAGGGTCGCCCCGGGTCCAGGCTCGGAGGAGTCTCGATCGTCACCCCGTCGCCTCGTTCGAGCAACAGCACGTCGTCACCGCGACCCAGCACGAGGAGCCGGGCCAGGCCGCCACCGAGAAGCGCCTCGCACTCCCCAGTGGCCGTCCCGTCCGTGACGTCCACCCGCGCATCGAGTGCGATCCCCGCGGTGAGTCCCCCGTCGGTGAGGCCGGGCAAGAGCCGCGACCTGGTGTCGTCGTCGGCAGCCGCCACGAGGAGGGCGCTCGCGATCACGGTCGGGACGAAGGGTCCAGGGGCGACGGCCCGACCGGTCTCCTCGACCAACACGACCAACTCCTCCAGACCGAAACCCGAGCCACCGAACTGTTCCGGCACGTGCAGACCCATCCAACCGAGGCCTGCGATCTCGTCCCAGAAGTCGGGGAGCGCCTCGTCGCCACCATCGAGGAGGGCTCGGGTGGAGCCCCGTGCATCCCGGCTCTGGAGGAGGTCTGCCGCCGTGTCGGCGAGGGTCAGATGGTCGTCGGAGATCGCAATCGGCACGTCTCAGAACGTAGGAGATCGCTCTCGTGCATCTCCCACCGTGCGGCCGCCGGATCGAACCCGATCAGTAGTCGGCGACGAGCCTGGCCCTCCACTACCGGTACTTCGGCGTGACCGACCTGACCGAGCGGCCGGAGCCCCCCAGCCCGAGTTCCACGCGCTCGCGAGAGCGGAGCGAGGAATCGGCCAGCATCCAGTTGCTGCGGACCGACGACCGCAGTGCGGCCCCGATCGCGACGACGAAGCCGAGCGCTGCCACGGCCACCATGAAGAAGAGGAGGAGTGCGTCCATGCGTCCACTGAACAGGTGCTCGGCAAAGGTCGGGTGAAGGAACCGCAAATCCCGGAGCTCCGTTCAGCGGACCGGGACGATAGGGCACACTATTGGTGGATGACGGGTGCCAACGCTGACCTGCACGGCGACGAGAGCCGCCGGAGCCGACTGACCCGCCGCGCCGTCTCGATTCCCGCGGTGTTCGCGGTGGCAGCCGGTCTCACGCTGTCGATGCCGCTCTGGCTGCCGATCGCGGTGGCTGCCGACCTGCTCAAGTTGAAGCCCCGCCTTCCTCTCACCCGGCTCCTGCTGTTCGGGACCTGCTGGGCATGGATCGAGATCGCGGGGCTCGTCCGCTCGTTCGGCGCCTGGGTCACCGGTCGGGCCGGCAACCGGGAACTCCACTACGAGCTCATGACCTGGTGGACGAACGCGCTCATGGGTGCTCTCCGAGCCACGACCGGCCTGGAAGTCGTCGTCGAGGGCCGCCAGGACGTCGCGAAGGGCGATGCCATCGTGCTCTGCCGGCACGCCAGCCTGGCCGACTCGCTCGTGACGGCGTGGGTGTTCTGCTCCTCGGGGCTGGAACCGCGCTACGTCCTCAAGCGGGAGCTGCTCGCCGACCCGTGCCTCGACGTGGTGGGCCACCGGGTTCCCAACGTGTTCATCGACCGGGCGGCGCCGGACGGAGGGCCAGAACTGGCCAAGATGTCCGCCCTCGCCGACGGTCTCGGCTCCCAGGCCGTCTGCGTGATCTTTCCCGAGGGCACCAGGGTGTCCGATGCCAAGCGGGAGCGCGCCCTCTCGAAGATCACCGAGCGGGACGCCGAGCGGGCCGAACGTATGGCCGCGCTCACTCATCTCCTCCCGCCACGCCCCGCCGGGACCACTGCGCTCCTCGCAGGGGCGCCGGACGCCGACGTCGTGTTGATGTGGCACACCGGCTTCGACGGGTTGCACGACTTCCGCGGGATCCTGCAGAAGCTGGCCCACCGCCCGGCTCCGGTGAAGGTCGCCGCCCGACGCGTACCGCGTGCCGACGTGCCGTCGTATGCCGGTGTTGCTGCCTGGCTGGACGAACAGTGGTTGCGCATGGACGCAGAGGTACGAGCCGAGCTCGGTGCCTGCACAGTTCCTGGCGGTCCCGCCCGCACACGGACATGACGCGCGGGTCGTCCAGGCGCCGTACACTCCCCCAACGGCGGCGCAGCACGGACAACCCCCAGGAGTGAACGATGAGGTTCGGCCGGTTCGACGACGATCGACGCGAGTACGTCATCACCCGGCCCGACACCCCGCTCCCCTGGATCAACTACCTCGGGTCCGAGGACTTCCTCGGGCTCATCTCCAACACGGCGGGCGGTTACTCCTTCTATCAGGACGCCCGGTTGCGCCGGCTCACCCGGTATCGCTACAACGCCGCCCCCGTCGACACGAACGGCCGCTACGTGTACGTCCGCGACGACGAGTCCGGGATCTATTGGAGCCCGACCTGGCAGCCGGTGGGCCGGGACGTCGACGACTACGAGTGCCGCCACGGGATGGGCTACACCACCATCACCTCACGTTCGGAGGGCATCCGCTCGTCGAGCACGTACTTCGTGCCCCTCGGCGAGAACCTCGAGGTGTGGCGGATGACCGTGACCAACGAGCGCGACACGCCGGCCAGGTTGTCGCTGTTCAGCGCCGTCGAATGGTGCCTCTGGGACGCTCTCGACGACGCCACCAACTTCCAACGCAACTACTCGGTCGGCGAGGCCGAGGTGGACGACGGCGTGATCTACCACACGACCGAGTACCGGGAGCGCCGCAACCACTTCGCCTGGTTCGCCTGCAGCGAACCGGTCGTGGGTTTCGACACACAGCGTGACGCTTTCCTCGGCCCGTACCGCGGGTGGGACCGCCCCCTCGCCGTCGAACGTGGCGAGACGAGCCAGTCGATCGCACTCGGCTGGCAGCCGGCGGGCTCGCATCACGTGAAGCTCGAGCTGGGGCCCGGCGAGGAACGGGTCGTGGTCTTCGCGCTCGGTTATGCCGAGAACCCCACCGATGCGAAGTTCGACCCACCCGACACCACCGTCGTCGCCAAGGACGGCATCCGCCCCACCATCGAGAAGTTCACCGACCTCGGCGAGGTCGACGCGGCCTTTGCCGCGCTGGGCGACCGCTGGGACCGGCTCCTCGGCCACATCTCGGTCGAGACCCCGAACGAGCACCTCGACCGCATGGTCAACATCTGGAACACCTACCAGTGCATGGTCACGTTCAACCTCAGCCGGTCGGCCTCGATGTTCGAATCGGGAATCGGCCGCGGGATGGGCTTCCGCGACTCCAACCAGGACCTGCTCGGCTTCGTCCACATCGTGCCCGAGCGGGCTCGGCAGCGGATCCTCGACATCAGCGCCACCCAGCTCTCCACGGGCGGCGCCTACCACCAGTACCAACCGCTCACCAAACGGGGCAACGACGCGGTCGGTTCCGGGTTCAACGACGACCCGGCCTGGCTGGTCCTCGCCGTCGGCGCGTACCTCCGAGAAACCGGCGACCTCACGATCCTCGACGAACTGGTGCCGTTCGACAACGAGCCGGGGACCGAGGTACCGCTCTACCAGCACCTGGTGCGAGCCCTCGAGTACACCGTCGAGCGGCGCGGACCCCACGACCTGCCCCTCATCGGACGAGCCGACTGGAACGACTGCCTCAACCTCAACTGCTTCAGCGAGACGCCCGGCGAGTCCTTCCAGACGACCGCCAACCGGGAGGGCGACACCGCCGAGTCCGTGTTCATCGCCGCGCTCTTCACGCTCGCCACCAAAGAGATGGAAGGGATCGCCGTGGCGGCGGGCGACCGGCAAGAGGCCGAGCGGTGCCGCACGATACGCGCCGAGATGACCGACGCGGTCGTCGAGCACGGCTGGGATGGTGCCTGGTTCCGACGGGCATACGACTACTTCGGCAACGTTCTCGGCTCCTCCGAGAACACGGAGGGTCAGATCTTCATCGAGCCACAGGGCATGGCGATTCTCGCCGGGATCGGCCGCGAGGACGGGAAGGCCGAAGCGGCGCTCGCATCCGTGCGCGAGCGGCTGGCCTCCGAACACGGCATCGTGCTCCTTCAACCGGCCTTCACCCGCTACCACGTCGAGTACGGAGAGATCACCACGTATCCGCCCGGCTACAAGGAGAACGCAGGCATCTTCTGCCACACCAACCCATGGATCATGCTCGCCGAAGCGGCCGTCGGCAACGGTGACGGCGCCCTCGACTACTACCTCCGCATCAACCCGTCGGCGCGTGAGGATCTCTCCGAGGTGCACCGCTGCGAGCCATACGTCTACGCCCAGATGATCGCCGGAAAGGACGCCGCCAAGCACGGTGAGGCGAAGAACTCCTTCCTCACCGGGACCGCAGCGTGGAACCTCCTCGCCGCCGTCGAGGGCATCCTCGGGATCCGCGCCGAACACGACGGACTGCGGATCGATCCGGCGATGCCGACCGACTGGGATCGCTACTCCGTCACCCGCCGCTTCCGCGAGACCGAGTACCGGATCACGGTGGAGAAGCCGGCCGGAGTCACCGGCCGGGTGACCTCGCTCGTCGTCGACGGTGAAGCCGTCGACGGGAACGTGGCCCCGTTGCCCGCCGAGCCCGGCGGAACCGTCGAGGTCACCGCTCGCATCGACGCAGGTTGACCGTCACGGCACCCTTCACTCGGCGGGGAACGCCGACCCGATGCCGCCGATCAGCTTGACGAGCGGCGGGATGTGGGTCCCGATCAACGGCTTGCCGGTGGTGAGCACCGCCACCGCGATGTCGCGTGACGGGTCGGCCCACGTGAACAGGTTCGACATGCCGACGTGCCCGAACGCCTCGGGGCAGTTCCATCCGAACGGGCTGAACGACTCGGTTCCGAGCATGAACCCGCTGGCATACCTGACCGGGAAACCGAGCACGCGGTCCATCACCATGTCGTCGTGGGTGGGTTCGAGGGAGCGCTCGACCGTCTCCTCCTCGAAGACGCGCACACCATCGAGGATCCCTCCGTTCATCACACACTGGTAGAACGCGGCAGCATCGCGCGCCGTGACGATCACGTTTCCCGACGGGATGATCCCTTCGAGGAAACGGGGGTCGTTCGACATCTCGAGCACTTCGCCCCACGGCTTGCCCAGCACACGCTTCATGAAGAACCCCGTCACCGGCCCGAGCGGGAGACCGGTCTCCACGTTCATCGCCACGTCGTCGACGACGTCACCGGTCACGCCGAAGTCGAAGACCCCGAGTCCGAGCGGCCCCTTGATCTCCTTCGCCAACACATCGCGCAGGCTCCGCCCGGTCGCTCTCCGCGTCACCGCCTCCATGACGAATCCGCCTGTGACGGCGTGGTACTCCGGCGCAGGACTGGGGAAGACGCCGGGTCGGAGCTGACACACGATGTGCTCCACCTCGTCGTGATCGGTGAGGAGATCGAGGTCGAAGGCTTCACCGGGGAGCGTCGACAGGCCGGCACGGTGGCTGAGCACTTGACGGATCGTGATGTCGGCCTTGCCGTGCGCCTCGAAGCCCGGCACGTACTGGGCAATGGTGTCGTCGAGGTCCAGTTCACCCATCTCCTCGAGCTTGTGCATCACCATCGCCGTGATCGCCTTCGCCGCCGAGAAGAGGTTGACCGGCGTGTCGACGGTCAACGGAACCGCGT
The DNA here is from genome assembly GCA_965601935.1 of uncultured Ilumatobacteraceae bacterium. Lineage (GTDB taxonomy): Bacteria > Actinomycetota > Acidimicrobiia > Acidimicrobiales > Ilumatobacteraceae > CBFCWZ01. The sequence continues at coordinate 3,467 of CBFCWZ010000102.1, read as the reverse complement.
CGTCAGGATCGAATCGGCGGCCTGGGTGCACCCCACGCGCCTGGCCGATGGCCCGGTCGAGTGCGACCTCTCCCCCGTGTCGGATCGCGACCTGGATCCCGGGGTGCATTCCCGAGCGATACACGTCCTCGACGAGCGCCCAGACCTCTTCGCTCGCCTCGCTCGCTCCGGGCTCGTCACCGATGTCGGTGACCAGCGCAAGATCCGATGGGGTGGAACAGCGGCGGGTGACCCGCCCGATGGCCTCGTCGACGAGAGTGATGCCCATGTGACGCACGGTATCCAGCCCCTGTCGGGATCCCGCAAAGCCGTCGCCCGTCGCCGTGGAACCTGTGCCCCAATCCCCTTGTGTCCCAGCCCTGGCATGGGAGGGTGGAGACATGACGAGCGACGGCACCCCCTTCCCGCCTCCCCCTCCCCCACCCCCCTCGACCGGTCCAGCCGGCACGAATCCGTATCCTGCACGGCTCACCATCCGCTACCCGGAACGGTTGAGCCGCGTGACCACGGCGTTCCGGCTGGTCCTCGTGATCCCGATCGGGATCGTGCTGGGCATCCTCGCCGGCGGGGGCACCCAGTGGACCGAGACGCAGAGCGGCGAGTGGGTCGTCACCACGTCGTCGAGCATCTCCGGAAGTCTCTTCTTCGCGACCCTGCTGATGCTCCTCTTCCGCAAGCGGTACCCGCGCTGGTGGTTCGACTTCAATCTGGAACTCAATCGGTTCATGACGCGGGTCGGCGCGTACATGGCACTGCTGACCGACCGCTACCCCTCCACCGAGGACCAGCAGGACGTCGTGCTCGATCTCGACTACCCCGACGCCGAGCGGGATCTCATGCGCGGCATGCCACTGGTGAAGTGGTTCCTCGCCATCCCTCACTATTTCGTGCTGTTCTTCCTCTCGATCGCTGCGTTCTTCGTGGTCGTCATCTCCTGGTTCGCCATCCTCTTCACCGGCCGCTACCCCAGGGGCATGTTCGACTTCGTCGTCGGCGTCGGCCGCTGGTGGCTCCGGGTCAACGCCTACGCCTTCCTCCTCACCACCGACCGATACCCGCCCTTCTCGCTCGACTGATCTGCTGATGGACGAGTTCGACGCCCAGGTCACCTTCCTCTGTGTCGCCGACATCGGCCGATCCACCGCGTTCTACGGCGATCTCCTCGGTCTGGAGTTGGTCCGCGACCAGGGTCCGTGCCGCATCTACAGGGCATCGGGTGACGCGTACGTCGGGATCTGCGACCACTGTGAACCGGACCCGGGCAACGTCATCGTCACCCTCGTGACCGACGAGGTCGACGCCTGGGCGGGCCGCCTCGCACACGCCGGCCACGAGGTCGACGGCCCTCACGCCAACGACCGGTTCGAGATCTACCACTTCTTCGTCCGGGACCCCGACGGCCACCTCGTCGAGATCCAACGCTTCGACGTCCCGCTCTGAGAAGCTGCCGGCACAGTTACCGGTAGGGTCCCGGTGAGGGCGAAGGTCGAACGGAGGGTGACATGGCCAGGATCGTCGGCGTACACGGGGCGTTCCACCAGTTGTGGGGGCCGCGGGAGGTCGGCAACCGCTGGATCCCCGCAATCCGCGACGGGCTGTGGCATGCCGGCACCGACATCGACCCGGAGTCGGTCGTGATGGCGTTCTACGGTGACATCTTCCGGCCGTCGGTCGACGAGGGCCGCCCCTCCGACGAGGAACTCCTGGAGGTCGCCCAGGAGGCGGGCCTCACCGAGGCCTTCGAGGCCCTCGCCGGTCCGGACGGCCTCGACATCATCGCCAAGGCGGTCGGCGCGCAGTCGTTGCGGCAGATGATCAACCAGCTGGGCCGCTACTTCGCCGACGACGAACTCCGCGCCACGGTGCGCGGGCGTCTCGAGTCCGTCGTCACCGACGACACTCGCGTCGTCATCGCCCACTCGATGGGGACGGTGGTCGCCTACGAGGCACTTGCCGACCATCCCGAGTGGGATGTCGAGACTCTGCTCACGATCGGCTCACCGCTCGGGAGTGACTGGGTGTTCCACAATCTGCGGCCGGCGCCGTCGACGGGACACGGACAGTGGCCCGGGTCGATCCGGCACTGGATCAACGTCGCCTCTGTCGGGGACCGGGCCGTCGAGGAGCCCCGTCTCGCCAGGCGTTTCGGCGATCGAGTGACCGACCTCGGCGTCGACAACGGCCACCGCGCCCACGACCCCGAGCCGTACCTGAACGCGCCCACCACGGGTCGGGCCCTCGCCGCAGCGATCGGCTGACGTCGAGCGGACCTGCGCCGATCGGCACCGACGGACGGCACTCACCGGCCGACGACTTCACGGCGTCCGACGCGGTGGCCGCGGGAGGAGGGCGGGAGTCGAGTCCATGTAGGCGCGGAACTCCGGTTCGGAGCCCCAGCGCTTCTCCGCCCGGCGCCGTTGCAGCGGGATCCCGCTGATCCTGGTGAGCAGCACGTAGACGAAGATCGGCGACACGAGGGCGACCCATCGCCAGCCGGTCAGCACCGGGATGGACATGATCGCCATCCCCGTCCAGAGTGTGATCTCGCCGAAGTAGTTCGGGTGCCGGGACCACGCCCAGAGACCGGTCGTGATGTAGCGACCGGCGTTCGTCGGGTCGGCGCGGAACCGGCTCTTCTGGGTGTCGGCCACCACTTCGATCGTGAATCCGGCGACCCAGACGGCGAGCCCGATCGCCCCTGCGACACCGAAGGGCTCGCGGTCATCGGCAGTGATGATGACGAGCGCCGCCGCCGCCGTCAGCGACACCCACAGGCCTTGCAGCGTCCACGTCATGAGGAACTGCCAGAAGTCGTGCTTGATCACATCGAACCGGCCGTCGCTGCCGTCCCGGCTGATCCGGCGGAACAGGAAGGTGCCCAGGCGACCCGCCCAGACCAGCACCATCGACACCGCCAGCCACGCCCGCAGGTCGGGATCCGGCGAGGCGATCACCGCGAACACGGTGATCGAGATGTAGGTGATCGAGCCGGTGAGGTCGAAGAAGCGTTCGGTGTGCCGGAGGAAGGACGGGACGAAGACGATCCAGTTGACGACGTAGGCGAGCGTCACCGCGAGGGCGAACACGGGGACGTCCCCGACCTCTGCGCTCTCCCAACTCCCGGCCAGTGCCAACAGGACCCCGAGCACGACGCTGGTGAGGGTGGCAGCCACCCAGGTGCCGGTCTTCGATCGGCGGGGCGACGTGCGGGGCGCGGGCTGTGCTTCCATCCGGGACTTCCTACGAGTGCGACAACACCGGCGTCGGGGTGGCGCCGGATCTGCCTCCCGAGTCTGCCAGTTCCGACGCCGCCCGGACTCGTCCGACTCCGTTCGGTCTCGGGGGCCGCTCGCTCCCCGAGGCTGGCGCAGGAACCGACGGCGGCGGTTCGGTCGACCCACCGCCGATCCAGCCGATCGGGCCCGGTGATCGGGATTCTCGGCGACCGTCGAACGAATCGGCATCTG
>CBFCWZ010000101.1:0-10926 GCA_965601935.1 uncultured Ilumatobacteraceae bacterium | reverse complement strand
CCCCGGCGAGCAGCTGTTTCAGGACCACGGGCACACCGCCGACCTCGTGCAGGTACTGCGGGCCGACGTGATCGCGCCGGTCACCGACGGAACCGGCGTCGAGGTCTACGTCAGCGGCACCGTCGCCGCCGGCATCGACTTCAGCGAGTACCTCGGCGATCGCATGCCGTACTTCTTCGTGGCCGTCCTCGGCCTGTCGTTCCTGCTCCTCATGATGGTGTTCCGCTCTCTCCTCGTGCCGCTGAAGGCCGTGGTGATGAACCTGCTGTCGATCAGCGCCGCCTACGGCATCGTGGTCGCCATCTTCCAGTGGGGCTGGGGCATCGAGCTCTTCAACACGGCCCCCGGCCCCATCGAGCCATTCCTCCCGATGATGATGTTCGCCATCGTGTTCGGCCTCTCGATGGACTACGAGGTCTTCCTCCTCTCGCGGGTGAAAGAGGAGTACGACCGCACCAAGGACCCGCATTCCTCGGTGGCCGACGGCCTCGCCGCCACGGCGCGCGTCATCACCGCGGCCGCGGCGATCATGGTCGTCGTCTTCGGCAGCTTCGTCCTCGAGGACAACCGGATCATCAAGATGTTCGGTGTCGGTCTCGCTGTCGCGGTGTTGCTCGACGCCACGCTCGTCCGCATGCTGCTGGTGCCGGCCACGATGGAGTTGCTCGGTGAGGGGAACTGGTGGCTGCCGCGTTGGCTCGACCGGATCCTGCCCACCCTCAACGTGGAGGGCAGCCACGAGCACGTCGGCGCCGACCTCGCCGAGTCGTCCGACGACGAGCAGGGCGACGGCGGTATCGATGGCGGCGACAGGGAACTGGTCGGCTCACCGGGCTGACCCGGCCAGCACGTAGACCGCCTGCCCGTCGACTCCCCGGCTCCCGTCTCGCCGGTCGAGTCTGCGGGCAGACGTGTTTTCCGGGAGCTTCACCCTCGACGGCGGGCAGCGTGTGGCCCGGCCGCGGCCGCGCGTGAGCAGGGGTACGGTGGCGACGTGACCGGCGATCACTCGACCCCACTCGACCTCGACTTCGTGCGAGGCCAGTTCCCGGCCTTCTCGGTGGCGTCGAATCAGGGCCAGTCCTTCTTCGAGAACGCCGGCGGCTCCTACGCGTGCCGCCACACCGTCGAGGCGCTGCACCGCTACTACGTCGAGAACAAGGTGCAGCCCTACGCCGGCTACGAGGCGAGCGCCGACGCCGGCCGCCAGATGGACTCGTCGAGGCAGGGCTGGGCCGACGCACTCGGTGTCGGTTTCGACGAGGTCGTGTTCGGCCCCTCCACGTCGATGAACACATACGTCGTCGCCCACGCATTCGGTGAGGTGCTGTCGAGCGGCGACGAGGTGATCGTCACCAACCAGGACCACGAGGCCAACACGGGAGCGATCCGGCGCATGGCTGCACGCGTCGGCTGCGAGCTGCGCGAGTGGCGGACCGACCCCGACACGGGGCTCCTCGAACTCGACGGCCTGCGCGACCTCGTGAACCAGCGCACCCGGCTCGTCACCGTGCCCCACGCCTCGAACATCGTGGGCCAGGAGAACGACGTCGCCGCGGTTGCCGGCATGGTCCACGGAGTCGGGGCGCGCCTCGTGGTCGACGGTGTGTCGTTCGCTCCCCACACCCTTCCCGACGTCGACGCACTGGGTGCCGACGTGTACCTCCTCAGCCTGTACAAGACCTACTCGGTGCACCAGGGGCTGATGGTCGTCCGCCGCGACCTCCTCGACGAGCTGCCGAATCAGGGTCACTTCTTCAACGCCGACCTCCCCGACAAGCGTCTCAACCCCGCGGGCCCCGATCATGCCCAGGTCGCCGCGTCCGGCGCGGTCCTCGACTACGTGCGAGAGCTCCACGTCCATCACGGTGGAGACGCCTCCTCTCCGATGCGCGACGTGTGTTCGGCGGTGTCGGCGAGGTGGCGGTCGCGTGAGAACGAGATCGCCGGACCGCTGCTCGGCGCGCTCGCCGCCCGTGACGACGTCCGGGTGATCGGGCCGACCGAGGTCGGACGAGGACGGCACCGCTGTCCGACGATCGCGTTCAGCCCTCTCACGATCGAGCCGGAGGAGTTCTCCCGTGAGCTGGTCGCGCGGGGCGTCCAGACGAGCTGGGGCCATTACTACGCCTACCGCGTACTCGAAGGCGTCGGTGTCGAGCCCGAGCGTGGCGTCGTCCGTCTCTCGGCCGTGCACTACACGTCCGACGACGACGTCGACCGGGCCCTCGCCGCACTCGAGGAGATCAGGTGAGCGACCAGCCCGGGAAGCTCATCGGCTCGGGCCGCGCAGCCGACGTCTACGACCTCGGAGATGGCACTGTGCTGCGGCGGTATCGCGCCCGGGTCGACGACGTGGAACGCGAGGCAGAGGTGATGCGGTATGTGCGCTCCCGCGGCTTCCCGGCGCCGGAGGTGTTCTCCGCCGCGGGGACCGACCTCGTGATGGAGAAGATCGAGGGCCGCACGATGATGGCCAAGCTCGTCGACTCGCCCGCGCGCGTCTACTCCCACGGCCGTCTCCTCGCCCGGCTCCTCACCGCCCTCGGAGAGATCTCCGCGCCGAACTGGCTGATGGCTCCCGGTTTCGCCGCCCACCCGTCGGGCGATCGTGTCCTCCATCTCGATCTGCATCCGATGAACGTGATGATCACCGGGAAGGGGCCGGTCGTCATCGACTGGACCAACGCGGCGGGAGGGCCCGCCGGTTTCGACGCCGCGATGACCTATGTCGTGATGGCCACCTACGACACGGCGAACCAGAAGGAGTGGCTGGGTCAGCAGGTTCTGGTGCGGTCCTTCCGCCGGGCCCGAGGTCGGCGTGTTCTCGACCCGTTCATCGCCACCGCGTGCGACCACCGGCTGGCGGACCCGGGCACGAGCCCGGAGGAGCGTGTCGCCGTCGCCGAACTGCGGGCGAAGGTGACACGTACCGATCAGGAGTAGCGCCAGCCCCCGTCCACGTCGAGCACCTGCCCGCGGATCCAGGCACCTTCGTCTCCACAGAGGAAGGCCACGACGGCCGCGACGTGTTCGGGCGTTCCCCACTGCCCGTCGGGGAACCGTCGCGCCACCCAGGCGTGGGCATCGCCGTGGGCGTAGCCGGTGTCGACCGGGCCGGGGTTGATGCAGTTGGTCACGATGCGGCTCCCGTCGAGGGCGTTGGCGACCGAGGCCGTCATCTGATGGAGAGCGCCCTTGCTGACCGCGTACGCGATCTCGTCGTCCATCGGACCGTGGTGCTGTCCCGACGTGAACCACACGAGCCGTCCCGTGGGCGGCACCCCGTCGGCGGCGGGAGCGTGAGCCCGCCCGAATGCACGGGCCAGCAACAGGATGCTGCGCACGTTCGTGGTCCAGCATCGATCGAGTTCCTCGACCGTGACCTCGTCGAACGAGTCGTGGCTGGAACGGGCGTGGGTGGCGATCACGATGTCGAGGCGCCCGTGGTCGCGGATCACCGAGTCGACGATTTCGCCCGGCACGTCGCGGTCGCTCAGGTCGTGGCGGCCGACGGGGAACGGCATCTCGACGAGCGGTTGCTCTCCCCACGGCATCTCTGCGTCGTGAGGCGGCCAACCGGTGGCCACGACGGTCGCTCCCTCGTGGTGGAGGCGCTGCGCGATCGCCGCCCCGATGCCGATTGATCTCGAGACGCCGGTGATCAACGCGACCCGGTCCGTCAACGGTTGCATGGCACGAACGTACGCGGCCGGCGCTGGTGCGCGATACGGAGATTCTCGCTCCCCCTCGGTAGCGTGACGGCATCCGCGAACCCTCGCGGGGTTGGGTGGAAGTCCCGACCGGCGGTCAGAGCCCGCGACTCCCCGAACGACCCGGAGCACACAACCGGTGAGGTCGGGGACTGAGCCTGTGAGATTCAGGCGCCGACGGTCACAGTCCGGATGGAAGCGAGGGAGACGGGCGTGCCCTCGCGTGCGCCCGGACTCCAGAACGAACGGTGGCCCTCGGGCTGCCCGGAAACTGGGAGACGACAACTGATGTTCACGGGAATCGTGGAGGAACTCGGCGAGATCGCCGAGCGCGATGGTCCACGCCTCCGTCTGCGGGCGCGCACCGTGCTCGACGACGTGTCGATGGGCGACTCGATCGCCGTCAACGGCTGCTGCCTCACGGTGGTCGCCTGGGACGCCGAGGCCGGGTGGTGGGAGGCCGATGTCTCTGCCGAGACCTACTCGCGCACCAACCTCGGTCGTCTGATCCCTGGTGCCCGGGTCAATCTCGAACGGCCGGTTCGGCTCGCCGACCGGCTGGGCGGACACCTCGTGCAAGGGCACGTCGACGCGGTCGGGACGATTGTCGACCCGGCTCCCCTTCTGAGGGTCGAGATGGACGCCGAACTGTGCCGCTACGTGGTCGAGAAGGGCTCGATCACCGTGGACGGAATCAGCCTCACCGTCGTCGACGCGCTCGACGACGGGTTCACCGCGGCGATCATTCCCCACACCGCCGACGTCACGACGCTCGGCCGGAAGGGTGTGGGCGACGCCGTGAACCTCGAGGTCGACGTGACCGCGAAGTACGTGGAACGGCTGCTCGCCTGGAAGGACATGACGGTATGAGCTTCGGACACATCGAAGACGCCATCGCCGCGATCGGACGGGGCGAGATCGTCGTCGTCGTCGACGACGAGGACCGCGAGAACGAGGGCGACCTGATCATGGCGGCCGAGTTCGCCACTCCGGAGAACATTGCCTTCTTCCTGCACCACACGTCGGGATACATCTGCACGGCGATCACGTCGGAACGGGCACGCGATCTCCAACTCGATGCCATGGTGGCCGACAACACCGAGAGCATGCGCACCGCCTTCCTCGTGACCGTGGATGCCCAGCACGGCACGAGCACGGGGATCTCCGCCGCTGATCGAGCTGCGACGATTCGTGCGTTGGTCGACGTGTCCACGGCCCCCGACGATCTGGCGCGCCCCGGTCACGTCCTCCCGCTCGAAGCCCGCGAGGGCGGGGTGCTCAAGCGGGCCGGCCACACCGAGGCGGCAGTGGACCTCCCCCGATTGGCCGGGCTGGAGCCTGCCGGTGTGCTGTGCGAGATCGTGACCGAGGACAAGACCGACATGGCACGTGTTCCAGAACTCGCCGCGATGGCCGAGCGGCACGGATTGGTGATGATCACCATCGCCGATCTCATCCGGCATCGACGCCGCAACGAGAAGCTGATCCGCGACATCGCCGAGGTGTCGATGCCCACCGAATGGGGTGAGTTCAGCCTGCACGCCTTCGAGTCGACCCTCGATGGCATCGAGCACCTCGCCTTCGTGATGGGCGATGTCGACCAGGCCGTCGACGATCGCCCGGTCCTGGTGCGCGTCCACAGCGAGTGCCTGACCGGCGATGTGTTCGGGTCGCGCCGGTGCGACTGCGGCCCCCAACTCGATGCGGCGATGCGCGCCGTTGCCGCAGAAGGACGAGGTGTGGTCGTGTACCTCCGCGGCCACGAGGGACGCGGCATCGGACTCGGGCACAAGCTGCGGGCCTACCAACTGCAGGAGGAGGGCCGCGACACGGTCGACGCCAACCTCGACCTCGGTCTTCCCGTCGACAGTCGCGAGTACGGTATCGGTGCCCAGATCCTGGTCGAATTGGGGGTGGCCGAGATGAAGCTGCTCACCAACAACCCGGCCAAGTACGGCGGCCTGCAGGGGTTCGGCCTCGACATCGTCGAACGTGTGGCGATCGAGATCGAACCGACCCCGGAGAACCTCCACTACCTGACGACGAAGCGCGAACGGCTCGGGCACGACCTCGGCCGGGCGGGGGGTGGGTACTGATGGCTGTGGGGGTCGCGCGGGCGAGGCCGGAGACGCTCGACGGGGACGGGCTGGTCGTCGGAATCGTGGTCGCGCGTTGGAATGGCGAACTGGTGAACCGGCTCGTCGACGGCGCCCGGCGGGCCGTCGAGTTCGCTGGTGCCACCGCGGTCGAGGCGACCGCCCCCGGGTCGTTCGAGCTCCCGTTCGCCGCGCAGACGCTGGCGCTCACCGGAACCGTCGATGCGCTGGTCGTGGTGGGAGCGGTCATCCGCGGGGAGACGACGCATTACGAGCTGGTCTCGGAGGGGTGCGCCGGCGGCATCATGAGGGTCCAGCTCGACACGGGCATCCCCATCGGATTCGGAGTGCTCACCGTCGAGAACGAGATCCAGGGACTTGCCCGGAGCGAGGCCGAGGGGGGCCACAACGTCGGAGAAGAAGCCACGCTCGCCGCGATCGAGATGGCGATCCAACGCCGCGACACCTGATCGCGCACCAGGCCCGTTGTCCCGGCGCGGCGACGCCTGATCAGGGGTCGGCCCGAGCCTCTACGCTGGGGCCGTGAGCACAGATCCGTCGGTGGGAGTGGTGATGGGGTCGACCAGCGACTGGCCCACGATGTCGAAGGCGGTCGAAGCCCTCATCACGCTCGATGTCCCCCACGAGGCGAAGGTGGTGAGTGCCCACCGCACGCCCGACCTCATGTTCGAGTACGCGGAGACCGCGCGTGAGCGGGGACTCCGGGTGATCATCGCCGGAGCCGGTGGCGCCGCCCATCTTCCAGGGATGCTCGCGGCCAAGACGACCGTGCCGGTCCTCGGAGTGCCGGTTGCGTCACGCCACCTGGCGGGCGAGGACTCACTCCTGTCGATCGTGCAGATGCCCGCCGGGATCCCTGTCGCAACCTTTGCCATCGGCGAAGCCGGAGCCGTGAACGCGGCACTGTTCGCCGCTGCCGTACTCGGCGAGGCCGACCCCGACCTGCTGGCACGGCTCGACGACTTCCGGAACCAGCGCAGTGAGGCGGCCGCATCCTCGGTGCTGCCGCCACCGTCGTGAACGTCCGGCCTGTGACGCCACCCGCCACGATCGGCATGGTCGGCGGCGGCCAGCTCGGCCGCTATGCCCTCATGGCGGCGACCGCGATGGGGTACCGCACGATGCTGCTCGAACCCGACCCTTCGGCACCCGCCGGCCAGGTCGCCGGAGAGCACCTCGTGGCACCGTACGACGACCCCCACGCACTCGACCGGCTCGGGTTCGACTGCGACGTGGTCACCGTCGAGTTCGAGAACCCGCCCGCCGACGCGCTCGACACGCTGGCCGGGATGGTGCCGGTGGCTCCATCGCCGGACGCTGTGCGGATCGCGCAGGACCGCATCGCCGAGAAGTCGTTCCTGCGCGAGCAGGGGTTCCCGGTCGGACCGTTCGACATCCTCGACAGCTCCAGATCAGATCCCGACCCGGCGATCGTCGACGGTGGTGCCATCGTCAAGACGGCCCGATTGGGCTACGACGGAAAGGGCCAGCGGACGGTCCACTCGGTGGCCGAGACCCTCGCCGCCTGGGCCGAACTCGGTGCAGTGCGTTGCGTGGTCGAGAAACGGTTCGCTCTCACAGCGGAGATCAGTGTCCTCGCCGCACGCCGCCGCGATGGGAAGTCGGTGGTGTGGCCGGCCACCCAGAACACTCACGTCGACGGGATCCTCGACCTGTCGGTGGTGCCCCCGACCGGGGTCTCGCTCGATCTCGTGGACCGTGCCGAGGGGTTGGCCCTCGCGATCGCCGACGCGCTCGACTACGTGGGCGTCCTCGGGGTGGAGTTCTTCGTCGTCGGCAACGAGATCTTCGTCAACGAGCTGGCGCCGCGCCCCCACAACAGTGGCCACTGGACGATCGACGCCGCCACGACGAGCCAGTTCGAACAGCAGGTCCGCGCGGTCTGTGGCCTCGGCCTCGGCGGCACCGGCCTCGTGTCGGGCGGGGCGGCGATGGTCAACCTGTTGGGCGACCTGTGGGAGCACGGGGAGCCGAACTGGGCGGTCGTACTCGACGACCCTCGTGCCGCACTCCACCTCTACGGCAAGGCAGAGCCCCGCCCTGGCCGGAAGATGGGCCACCTCACCGTGACGGCCGACGACCCGCGGGTGGCCGCGGCGAACGCGCTCGCGCTGCGCGCGGCTCTCGTGACCTGACCTCGCTCAGGAACGTCCGCGACGGCCGCGGCGGGGGCGCTCCTTCGCGACCTGGCGCACGGCCGCGACCTCGTACTCCACCTCGGGTGGTTCGATGTCGCCGTCGAGCACCTGGCGCATCATTGCCAGGTGTTCGGGGGAGCTGCCGCAGCAGGCCCCGATGACCTGTACGCCGGCCTCACGCTGGCGCTGGGTGAAGGCGGCCATCACCTCGGGTGACCCGCTGTAGTGGAGTTCCGTGCCGTGCCACTCGGGCATGCCCGCGTTGGCCTTGCTGATGAGGAGCACGTCGGCGTCCGCCCGGCGCATCTCGGCGAGGGCGGCCTCGGTGTCGGCGAGGTTGTTGCCACAGTTGGCCCCGATCGCAGCGACACCACACTCGGCCAGTTCGCGAACGGCAGCCTCACCGCTCACGCCCATCATCGTGCGGCCGGCCGTGTCGAAGCTGAGGGTGACACAGATCGGCAGGTCGCTCACCGAGCGGGCCCCGGCGATCGCGTTCTTGACCTCGTCGAGGTGGCTCATGGTCTCGATCCAGAGGAGGTCGGCACCGCCTGCCGCGAGGCCCTCGGCCTGCTCGGCGAATGCGGCGGCACAGGCGTCGGGGGTCATCGTGCCCATGGGCTCGAGCAGCTCACCGGTGGGACCCATCGAGCCGGCAACGAGGACACGACGGTCGGCAGCGTCGGCAGCGGCACGAGCGACGGCGGCGGCCGCCTTGTTCAACTCGACCACACGGTCGTCGAGCCGGTGCAGCTTGAGCCGGAAGCCGGTGCCACCGAACGAGTTCGTGAGGATGATGTCGGATCCAGCGGCGATGTAGTCGTCGTGGACGGCCTGCACCCGGTCGGGGTGCTCGACGTTCCACAACTCGGGGGCGCCCCCGGAGGAGAGCCCGCGGGCGAAGAGCTCGGTGCCCATGGCGCCGTCGACCAACAAGACGTCGTGTTCGGCCAGGAACTCCTCGAGAACAGTCACGGCTCCAGTCTGGCCGATCTTGGCAGCCCCCCAAACCCCGATGGTCCCATCCGTGGCAGCGGTTCACCTGCGTTCGTACCAGAGGTCGGTCACGGAGCGTCCCGCGTCGAGACCGCGCTGCTCGAACCGGGTCAGCGGTCGCCAGGCGGGGCGTCGGATCGGCCCACCGTGGAGGTCCGCGTGGTCGTCGCACACGACCTTCATCTGCTCGGCGTAGTCGGCGATGTCGGTGGCGAGGTGGAGGAACCCACCGGGTTCGAGACGCTCGACGAAGGCCGCCACCATGTCGGACCGGACGAGACGGCGGTGGTGCTGGCGCGCCTTGATCCACGGGTCGGGGAAGAAGACCCTCACGCCCTGCAGCGAGGAGGGTGCCACCCGGTCGAGGAAGCGGAGCAGGTCACCGTGGACGACCCGTACGTGGGGGAGGGGATCGTGGACGATCGCGTCGAGGACGGTGACGACACCTGGCGTGTGCACCTCCACGCCGATCGCGCCGAACTCCGGCTCGTGTCGGGCGAGCTGGATCGTCGATTCGCCATGGCCGAAGCCGACGTCGAGCACGAGCGGCAGGCCGCGACCGAAGACGTCGTGAGCGTCGATCGGCGGCCCGTCGACGTCGAGTCCGAACTGCTCGATCCACAGGTCGAACTCGGCCTGGCGTTTCGGGGAGAGCCCGCGGCGTCGCACCTTGAACGTGGTGGCGGGCCGGCGAACGGAATGCGCCCCGGTGGGCAGGGCGACGCCCGATGTCCACGGAGGAGTGTTCGCCTCGACCATCGTGAGGAAGCTAACGGGTGGTCACAGCACCCGGCACCGCCTTGAACCACTCCGTGGGCGCGGCCGTAGGGTGCCGCCATGTCGTCGGCGGAGGAGACTGCGATCCGCAGCCGGATCCACCGGCAGGCCGCGTCGATCGTTGCCGCGGTCACACCGTTTGCCATCGTGTTCGGGGCCGCTGCGGCCACCGCGGGGGTCTCGGTGTGGGAGACGGCGGGCTTCTCGCTGTTCGTGTTCGCCGGCAGTGCGCAGTTCGCCGCGGTCGAGATCCTCGGCGACGGTGGTTCGGTCGGCGCGGCTGCGATCGCCGGCCTGCTCCTCAACGTCCGATCACTCGCCTTCGGGGTGATCATGGCGCCCGCCCTCGCGGGAGCCTGGTGGCAACGCGCCTGGATGTCGCAACTCATGATCGACGAGTCGACCGCCGTCGGGTCGTCGCAGCGCGGCCGGCGGTGGCAGCGCTACGGGTACCTCGTCACCGGGATCGGGGTGTTCGTCGTGTGGAACGCGATGACCGTCGTCGGTCACCTCGTGTTCTCCGGTGCCGAGGACGTGATCCATGACTTCGGTCTCGATGCGGCCGGGCCGGCTGCGTTCCTCGCCCTGCTCTGGCCCCGCCTGGCCCATCGCGATCAGCGCCTCGTCGCGATCCTCGGCGCGGCCATCGCCGTTGCCCTGGTCCCCCTCGCCCCACCCGGCGTCCCGATCCTCGCCAGCATGTTCGCCGTCCTCGCTGCTCCCCTCGCCAAGCATTCTGAGGGGTCCAGGAGTGAGTGACGCCACGATCGTGCTGATCGTGCTGGCATCGGGAACGTATGCCCTCAAGGCGGCAGGCCCGCTGGTGCTCGGCGACCGCGCCCTGCCGTCGCGCCTGCGCTACCTGGTCGACCTGCTCCCGGCCGCCCTCCTCGCCGCCCTGACGGTCGTCTCGACCGTGGGTGACGACCGCGCCGTGGTCCTCGACGCGCGAGTCGTCGGCCTGTTGGTCGCCGGTGTCGCACTGTGGCGCCGCGCCCCCTTCTGGCTCGTCGTCATCCTCGCCTCCGCCGCCACCGCCCTGGTCCGGACAGGTGTCTGACACCGCGTCAGCGGTGTCCGACACCATTGCGAAAGACCGCCAGGGCGAGCGCACCGCGTGGCCGGAGATCGCGTTCCGGCTGTCCTGCTACGTGATGGTGTCAG
>CBFCWZ010000100.1:0-10930 GCA_965601935.1 uncultured Ilumatobacteraceae bacterium | reverse complement strand
ATCCGTGAGGGTGGCCGTACTGTCGGCGCCGGCCGCGTCACCAAGATCAACAAGTAATCCACTTCGAACGAACACGGCCCGGTCCCGGTGCGTCCGGGACCGGGCCGTTGTTCGCCCAGACGAAAGGAACGGCCTCATGGCCAAGAGCGACAAGCGGGTCAAGGTGACCCTCGAGTGCACCGAGTGCAAGCGGCGCAACTACATCACGATGAAGTCGAAGATCAACGACCGTGAGCGCCTGGAGATGAAGAAGTACTGCGCCCACGAGCGCAAGCACACGCTCCACAAGGAGACGCGCTGACCTGAGCGCGCGACCAGCCGCGAACGCGCTGGTCTCCTCAACGGGAACCGCTGGTACCCTGGCGACCCCATCCGAGGGCAGTAGCTCAGTTGGCTAGAGCATCGGTCTCCAAAACCGACGGTCGGGGGTTCGAGTCCCTCCTGCCCTGCCATCACCTCGACGAAGAAACCGTAGAAACAACGTGTCACTGGACGATCTCAACCGCGAGCAGAAGCGACAGCTGAAGCGCATGGGGGCCCTCGACGAGCAGGGCCGCCAGACGCGCGGGCCGCGGCAGCAGAAGCGTCCCCAGGACCGCGTCGGGCCGCGTCAGTACCTCCGAGAGGTGCGCGACGAGATGCGCAAGGTGGCCTGGCCCGGGCGGCCAGAGGTCATCCGCTACTCGACCATCGTGGTGATCACTGTCGTCATCTACACCGCACTCGTGGGTGGCCTCGACTACCTATTCGGCCAATTCTCCCAGTGGTTCTACAGCTCATGACCGACGACGTGAACATTCCCGACAACGCTCCCGAAGAGGAGCCTGCCGTCGACGCGGCGAGCCTGTTGCCCACCGGCGACGCTCGACTCGACGAGTCCGAAACCGAGTCCACTCCTGTCGACGCGGCGAGCCTGTTGCCCACCGGCGAGGCCCGACTCGACGAGGCCGCCGAGATCGAGGCCGACGTGGCCGTGGCCGACGCTGCCGTCGAAGAGGCAGCTGCCGACGCGACCGACGAGGTGCTCACCGCCGCCGACGACGCCGTCGAAGAGGCGGCCGCCGAAGTGGCCGAGGCGGTGGAGGAGTCCTCCGACGGCGAGGAAGCTCCCGCGCTCGATCCCGCCGACGACCCCACCCGTCGTCCCGGCCAGTGGTACGTGGTGCACACCCAGTCGGGGTACGAGAAGAAGGTCACGGCCAACCTCAGTGCCCGTATCCAGTCGATGAACATGGAGGACAAGATCTTCGAGGTCGTCATCCCCATGGAGGAAGTCGACGAGTTCAAGAACGGCAAGAAGCAGACCGTTCAACGCAAGGTCTTCCCGGGCTACCTGCTCGTCCGCTGCCGAATGGACGACGAGTCCTGGTACTGCGTGCGCAACACGCCGGGCATCACCGGCTTCGTCGGCCAGAGCCGTCACGGCCAGAAACCCACGCCGCTCTCGCGCCGCGAGGTGCGTACCTTCCTCTCGCCCAAGACCGAGGGCGTCGAGGCCGCACCGCGCCGCAAGGCCAAGCTCGATTACGAAGAGGGCGAGAGCGTGCGCGTGAAGGAAGGCCCGTTCGCCGACTTCACGGGCGAGATCGCCGAAATCAATGCCGACCACATGAAGCTGAAGGTGCTCGTCAACATCTTCGGCCGCGAGACCCTGGTGGAGATGGACTTCAGCCAGGTCGCGAAGCTCTGACCCCGTAGCTGGCTACGGGAACTACGTAGAAGGACACCCCCATGGCGAAGAAGAAAGTCGTCACAGTCGTCAAGATCCAGATCGAGGCCGGCAAGGCCAGCCCCGCACCGCCGGTCGGTACCGCCCTCGGCCCGCACGGCATCGCGATCATGGACTTCGTCAAGGCGTACAACGCCAAGACCGAGTCACAGGCCGGCACCGTGGTGCCCACCGAGATCACGATCTACGAGGATCGCACGTTCGATTTCATCCTCAAGACGCCGCCCACGCCGGTGCTGATCCGCGAAAAGGCCGGCGTCGACAAGGCGGCCCACAACCCGGGCTCCGAGACCGCCGGCTCCATCAGCGAGGCCGACGTCGAAGAGATCGCCAAGATCAAGATGCCCGACCTCAACGCCTACGACCTCGAAGCTGCCAAGCAGCAGGTCCGCGGCACGGCACGGTCGATGGGCATCGAAGTCGGCTGAGCGCCGGCTGGACACAAGCTCCAACCACCAGCCACGACCGGGAGGACCTCGCCCGGCGGGCTCACTACCGAGGGAGACAACCAATGTCAGGAAAGAAGTACCGCGACGCGGAGAAGAAGTTCGACCGGGAGCAGTTCTATGCCCCGACCGAGGCCGTGAAGCTCGCCAAGAGCACCGCCTCCGCCAAGTTCGACGAGAGTGTCGACGTGTCGATCCGCCTCGGCGTCGACCCCCGCAAGGCCGACCAGATGGTTCGCGGCACCGTGGCCCTTCCGGCCGGCACCGGCAAGGACGTCAGGGTCGCCGTGTTCGCCTCCGGTGACGCCGCCGAGGCCGCTCGTGAGGCCGGCGCCGACATCGTGGGTGCCGACGACCTCGCCGCCGAGGTCGAGGGCGGCATGATGGACTTCGACCTCGTGATCGCCAGCCCCGACATGATGCCGCTGGTCGGACGCCTGGGCCGTACGCTCGGACCCCGTGGCCTGATGCCGAACCCCAAGACCGGCACCGTCACCCCCGACGTGGCCAAGGCCGTCGGTGAGTTCAAGGGCGGCAAGGTCGAGTACCGCACCGATCGCTACGGCAACGTCCACGTCCCCCTCGGCAAGGCCAGCTTCGAGCCGGCCGCCCTCGAGGAGAACTTCTTCGCCGTGATCGAGGAGATCAATCGGGCCAAGCCCGCCTCGGCGAAGGGCCGCTACATCAAGAAGGTCACGGTCAGCACCACGATGGGCCCCGGAGTCCGCGTCGACCCCGGCCGGCTCAAGGTCGAAGCCTGACCACCCGTTCCAACTGGTGAACGACCTGCGGTGGTCCCGCAGGTTTGTTCCCGGGAATTGCGGGGTAGCGTTGGTTTCCGTTCACAACCAGCAGGTTGCCTGCCGAAGACCGTTGGCCGGCCTCTGACCGGAGGCCCTCAATGAGTCCCCACGAGGGGAGTCACCAACCGAGGTGCATACCGCCGAGATCCACAGCTCCAGCTGTGCGCTCCTCGTCGGTGCTCGCACTTCGCGGGCACCACGAGTCGAAGCGAGAGGAGGTATGCACATGTCAGAAGGTTCCGCACCACGCGCCGACAAGGCCGCAGTGGTGAAAGAGGTTGCGGAGAAGCTCGACGAGAGCGTCGCCGTCTTCGTGTCGGAGTACCGCGGGATGACGGTGAGTCAGCTCGCCGATCTGCGCGGCCCGCTCCGCGAGGCCGGCGCCGAGCACAAGGTGTACAAGAACACCCTGGTCAAGCTGGCCGCCGAAAAGGCCGGTTTCGATGCGCTCGACGAGCATCTCACGGGCCCCACGGCGCTCACGTTCGTCACGGGCGACGCGGCGGCCGCGGCCAAGGCTCTCACCGAGCAGGCCAAGGTCACCCCGGCTCTCGTCCTGAAGGGCGGAGTGCTCGGCGGCTCGGCGATGTCCGCCGACGATCTGAAGGCCCTGGCCAACCTGCCGTCCCGCGAGGTGTTGCTGGCGCAGTTCGCCGGTGCCCTGCAGGCCCCGCTGTCGAAGACCGCCGGTCTTCTCGCCGCGTTGCCCCGCAACTTCGCCTACGGCCTCAGCGCCTACATCGAGCAGCAGGAAGCCGCTGCCTGATCCACGCCCCCAACTGAACGACGAGCCCATCGAGGGTTCACCCCCATCACCCAATCGGAGAAAGAAAATGGCAACCAAGGACGAGATTCTCGAGTCCATCGGCAACATGACCGTCATCGAGCTCAAGGAGCTCCTCGACGCGTTCGAAGAGAAGTTCGACGTGACCGCGGCCGCTCCCGTGGCCGTGGCCGCTGCCGGTGCGCCGGCCGGCGGAGGCGATGCCCCCGCCGAAGAGGAAAAGGACGAGTTCGACGTCGTCCTCCGGGGCGCCGGCGCCCAGAAGATCCAGGTCGTGAAGGTCGTCAAGGACCTCCTCGGCGTGGGCCTCAAGGACGCCAAGGACCTCGTGGACAACGCTCCCAAGCCGCTCCTCGAGAAGGCCAGCAAGGACGACGCCGAGGCGGCGAAGGCCAAGCTCGAAGACGTGGGCGCCGAGGTCGAGCTCGTCTGAGCCGACTGCGTCCAACGCACTTCTGACCGGAGCCCGGCGGGACACCCCGCCGGGCTCCGGCGCGTCTGCGTGCTTGCGGGACAGGCGTCGGGGCGGAGTAGCGTCGTCCGGAGTGTCAGCTGTCGAGAGCGGGGCCCGACCGCAGGGCGGGGACGCCACCGCGCCCAGGCCGGATTCCGCGCACTCGGTCGATGACGGTCGGCGCCGCTTCACCCGGGCGGTTGCGGTCGGAGCCTCGTTGGCGAGCGTTCCCTACCTGGCGATGCTCTCCGGCTACTCCGGCGACTTCTTCCGGGTCGCCCGACCCGACGGGCAGAACTCCGACTTCTACGAGATCCAAGCGCGTGCGTTGCTGGACGGGCGGCTGGCGGTGCCCGAGGGATCATTGGGACCCGAGGCGTTCGTGGTCGGCGGTGAACACTTCATGTACTTCCCGCCGTTCCCTGCGCTGCTGCGGATGCCGCACATGCTCGTGACCGACGCGTTCGACGGGCACTTCACCACCGTGTCGCTGTTCGCCGCGTGGGTCCTCACGGCAGTCGCGCTGGCATTGCTCCTGTGGCGTGTGCGGCAGCTGTTGGCGCCCGATCAGCCGGTCGGACGGTTCGAGGTGTGGTTCCACGGAGGATTCGTCCTGGTCGCCCTCGGCGGGTCGGTGTGGCTGCATCTCGCCGCCTTGCCATGGGTGTACCACGAGTCGTACGCATGGGGGATCGCGGGCGCGCTGTGGGCCCTTTTTGCACTCGTGGGCTACGTCGCTCGACCGAGCACATGGGACGCTGTCGCCTTCTGCGCATGGACGACCGTCGCCGTGCTCTCACGGTCCACGGCAGGCTGGGCGTGTGCCGGTGCGGCACTGCTCGCCGCACTGTGGATCGCGGCAGGTCGGCGGGGGAAGGTGGAGCGGTGCACGTGGTGGCCGCTCGTGGTCGCAGGGCTGCTCCCCGTGGCGATCGGGGCGGTCGTCAACTGGGCGAAGTTCCGGCACCCGTTCATGTTCCCGATCGAGGATCAGATCTGGTCCCAGATCAGCCCTCTTCGTCAACGTGCGCTGGCCGCCAACGACGGATCGTTGACGGGAATCCAGTTCCTCGCGACGACGTTCGTCAGCTACTTGCGTCCCGACGGCATCCGGTTCACGTCGCTGTTTCCGTTCATCACACTGCCGGCCGAACCTGCCGACGCCGTCGGCGGGGTCCAACTCGACGAGTCCTACCGCACCGGGAGCGTCTCGGCGTTCATGCCCGGGATGGTCGGGCTGACGGTGTGGGGTGCGATCGTGGCCGTTCGATGCAAGGCCGTTGCCGCACGGGGCCTGTGCTTTGCCCTCCTCGGGGCGGCGGCGATCCCCGCCGGGGTGCTCTTGTTCGGCTACGTGGCACACCGGTACACGGCCGAGTTCTTCGTGCTGCTCGCCGTCGGCGGATCGGTGGGTGGCGTGGACGTCGCCCGCCGGATCGACGCGCTCTCAGTCGGGCGGCGACGCATACTGCTGGGTGTCGGTGCCGCAGTGCTGGTGTTCGGCGTGGTGGCCAACTCGGCGTCCGCGTTCCAGGTGCAGAGTGTCACGGCCCGCGGCAAGGCCCTCGAACGACTCGTCGGGTGGCAGCAGGCCGTCAGTTCGGTGACCGGCGAGCCGCTCGACGGCTTCGTCGTGAAGTCGGATGTGCCCCCTGCCGACGCGCCGGCCGATGCCCTCTGGGTCCACGGCCCGTGCGATGGGCTCTTCCTGGCCACTGGCGAGACCTACATGCCGTGGGTCCCTGTCGAGTCGGCGGAGGTGAGGTTGGCGGTCGAGCTGCCGACCGACGACGTGGAACGTGTGACCTTGCTCGCGTTCACCTACCCCGGTCCCGCCGTGCTCGTCGAACAGCGCGCCGAGGGGACAGGTCGTCAGGCGCGTCTCGCCGTCGACGTGGGTGACGATGTCGTCGCCACACCGTGGGCGACGGTCGACGACGGGGCCTTCGACGTGACCCTCCGCGGCGATGTCGATTCAGAGCGCTACGAGGTCTTCGGGCCGTCCGGCGAGCCGCTGACAGTGCCGATGACGGCCTGGAGGGACGCCTTCGTCCATGTCATCGTGCCCGGTTCGCCGTCGCTCGAGGACCGCGCCGCGGGTCCGGGCGGCCTCGGCGTCACGCGGAGCACGAACAACCCGACTCCTCTCTGCGCCGAGCTCGGGGACGCAGGGGCGGCGACGTGACGATGACGACCTCTCGCGTGGGCGTCCTCGTCGTCGCGTACAATGCCGCGGCGACGCTCGCCGAGGTCCTCGATCGGCTCCCCGCCGGCTTCCGCAGCCGGGTCGACCACGTCCTCGTGGGTGACGACGCCAGTACCGACGACACCTATGAGGTCGGTCTCGGGTACAGGTCGCTGTCCGACCTTCCGCTCACGGTGATCCGTCACCCGCAGAACCTCGGATACGGAGGCAACCAGAAGTCGGGATATCGCTGGGCGATCGAACACGGCCTCGACGTCGTCGTGCTCCTCCACGGGGACGGGCAGTATGCACCGGAGGTGATCGAGGACCTCGTGGGGCCACTCGAGCGGGGAGAGTGCGACGCGGTCTTCGGCTCGCGGATGATGACCGGCGGTGCGGCGCGGGCGGGTGGGATGCCGACGTACAAGTACGTCGGCAACCGCATCCTCACGACCGTGGAGAACTCTCTCACCGGTCTCCGGCTCAGTGAGTGGCACAGCGGGTATCGCGCCTATCGAACCGACGCCCTCGCCTCCATCGACTTCGAACGGAACTCCGATGGGTTCGACTTCGACACCGAAATCATTCTCCAGCTCCATGCTGCGGGGAGACGGATCTGCGAGGTCCCGATCCCGACGTACTACGGCGACGAGATCTGTCACGTCAACGGGATGAAGTATGCCTGGGACGTGACTGCCGACGTCGTGCGCTACCGGCTCGGCCGCATCGGCTTCGGCGTCGACGACGGTGCCGCGGCCGACGGACCCTACGAGCTGAAGCATGCGCCGGACTCGTCCCATGGCCGTCTGTTGTCGTGGTTGTCGCGGATCCCGCCCGCGCAGGTACTCGATGTCGGCTGTTCCGATGGCAGTTTCGGGGCCGAGGTACGGGGTCTCGGTCACGAGGTGGTCGGAGTTGACGTCGAACGACATCCCGGTGTCGACGAGCGCCTCGACGACTTTCACCGGGTCGATCTCGTGGCAGGGTTGGATCGACTGGTCGGTGACGGATACGACGTCGTGCTGGCGGCAGACGTCGTGGAGCACACCCCTGATCCCGTTCACCTCCTGCGGGCGATGTCGGAGCGGCTCGCCGACGGGGGCCGGATACTGGTCAGTATCCCGAACTTCGCCCACTGGTATCCCCGGGTGCGGGTGGCATCCGGACGTTTCGACTACGACCGCCGCGGGATACTCGACACCGGGCACCTACGGTTCTTCACCCGCCGGAGCTTCGAACGGGTGGCACGCGAGGCAGGGCTCGTCGTGACGCGGCGTGAAGCTGTCGGGATCCCGTTCGAGGTGCTCGGTCGGGGCGGTGCCTCGAGCCGGTTCGTGGAGCGGTCGCTCGGCGCGTTCGACCGGCAGGCGGTCCGCGCCTGGCCGAACATGTTCGGGTACCAGTTGCTGTTCGAGCTGCGCGTCAACGCACGGGGTCACGGCCGGTGAGGCCGAGGAACTGATCCATCATCGCGGCGTTGCCGGGAACCTCGATCGGGTCGGCCAGCAAGCCCATCTGTCGGAGAGAGGGCGCCATCTCGCCGACGACCGGCATGGCCGCGGCGGCGAGTTCGTCGGAACCGGCCGCGTCCACGCCGGTGGCCGTGGCGAGATCCCAGCTGTGGGTGAGCGGATCCCACAGGGCGAACCCGAGCAGGTCGTCGACCGTGCCCGGGCCGATCCAGTAGTTCCCCTCCCGGCCGAGCACGCCCGGCTGGTCGAGGGCCTCCAGCGTCTCGTCGCGGGCCGTGTTCCAGGCCTCGAGCAGGTCGTCGGGCTCGTCGGGATGTTCGGGCAGGGCGAACTCGCCCGTCTCGGCCTGTCTCTTCAATGCCGCCATCACCCCGATGCAGTGGACGACGACGTCGCTCGCGGTCCAGCCCTCGCACGGCGTGGGGGACCCCCACGCGTCATCGGGCACCCTCTGGATCACTGCGTCCATCCCGTACAAGGCCTTGGTGTAGTTCCGCAGGTTCAGACTCATCGGGTCCCCTTTCCCCTGTGGCGACGTTAGCCCGAGCCGGCCGAGCCGGCCGGATGTGGACCGCCTGAACACGCGGAGGCGAATTCCGCGGGAGCGTCCACCAGATCGGTCGGGACCTTGGATGCTTGACATCCGGACGACAAATCTTTACCTTGTCGGCCAAATCCAAGTCTCCGGTACATGTCCCGCTCCTCGCCCCGTCGAAGAGAGTGGTTGACGGTGTGCGCCTTTGGGGATAGGCTCGCCCGTTGCCGTGCGCCCGTCTGTCTCCACACCCGTCACCCGGTGTGGTTCGGCGCGCCCGGCCGCTCCCACTCGACCCTCGACCACTCTGGAGTGATCTGTGGCGACCCGTCCTGTCTCCCGTGAACGCTATTCGTTCGGCAACCTCCGTGAGCCTCTCGAACTCCCCGACCTGATCGCCATTCAGCGGGAGAGCTTCCAGTGGTTCCTCGACGAGGGGCTGGCGAACACTTTCCGCGACATCTCCCCGATCAAGGACTTCTCCGAGTCGCTTCAGCTCGAGCTGGAGTACGACCCCTTCGACGAGGACCTGCGCCCCCCGCCGAAGTTCTCGGTGGAGGAGTGCAAAGAGAAGGACATGACCTACTCCGCTCCGGTCTTCGTCCGGGCCCGGTTCATGAACCGGAACACCGGCGAGATCAAGGAGCAGACGGTCTTCATGGGTGACTTCCCCGTGATGACCGACAAGGGCACCTTCATCGTGAACGGCACCGAGCGCGTGGTGGTGAGCCAGCTGGTCCGCAGCCCCGGCGTGATCTTCGAGCCGGGCGAGCGGTTCCGTCTCCGCAATCTCACCAAGCACCAGCTCGTGAAGGGCACCATCCACCCGTACCGCGGTGAGTGGATGGAGTTCGACGTCGAGCACAAGCCCGGCAAGGACGTCACCGCCGGCACCCGCGTCGCCCGCAAGCGCCGCCTCGGCATCTTCACGCTCCTGCGTGCGCTCGGGTACGACGAGGAGAACGCACCCGGCTTCCTCGACCGGTTCGTCGCCCACTTCGACTTCCTCGAGGGCCAGTGGGACAAAGAGCGCGACGTCGCCCCCACCCAGGACGAGGCGCTCGTCGAGATCTACAAGCGGGCCCGCCCGGGCGAGCCGCCCACTGTCGAGTCGGCCCGCGCCTACTTCCGCAACGCCTTCTTCGAGAGCCGCCGCTACGACCTCAGCCGTGTCGGCCGCTACAAGCTCAACCGCAAGCTCGGCGACGAGGTCGCCCAGCTCGGTGAGCTGTTCGGTCTCGAGGGTGCGGTCAACGTCGAGGGCGAGCCGCTGCTCGACTACCCCGACGAGGACCAGAACGTCCTCAGCCGTTGCGAGGTCCTCGCCGCCGTCACCTACATGCTCCACCTCGTCAAGCAGGAGCCCGGTTACCGCCTCGACGATCAGGACCACTTCGCCAACCGGCGGATCCGGTCGGTGGGAGAACTCATCCAGAACCAGGTGCGCATCGGCCTCTCCCGCATGGAGCGTGTCGTCCGCGAGCGGATGACCACGCAGGACGTCGAGGCGATCACTCCGCAGACCCTCATCAACATCCGCCCGGTCGTGGCCGCCATCAAGGAGTTCTTCGGGACGTCCCAGCTGTCGCAGTTCATGGACCAGGTCAACCCCCTGTCGGGCCTCACCCACCGCCGCCGCCTCTCGGCGCTCGGACCGGGTGGTCTGTCCCGTGAGCGGGCCGGCTTCGAGGTCCGCGACGTGCACTTCAGCCACTACGGCCGGATGTGCCCGATCGAGACTCCCGAGGGTCCGAACATCGGTCTCATCGGTGGTCTGTCCACCTACGCCCGCGTCAACGAGTTCGGGTTCATCGAGTCGCCGTACCGCGAGGTCGTCGACGGCGTGGTCACCGGCAAGATCGTCTACATGGCGGCCGACGAGGAAGAGAACTACGTGGTCGCCCAGGCGAACACGCCGCTCGCCGCCGACGGACGCATCCAGGAAGAGCGCGTGCTCGTCCGCCGGTCACCGCAGGCGGCCAGCCTCGAGGACCTGCGCAAGATGCTGGAGGCCGAGAGCTTCTTCGGTGCCACCACCGACATCGGCTACGTGAAGCCCACCGAGGTGGACTTCATCGATGTGTCGCCGAAGCAGATCGTGTCGGTCGCCACGGCCCTCATCCCGTTCCTCGAGCACGACGACGCCAACCGCGCCCTGATGGGCGCCAACATGCAGCGTCAGGCAGTCCCGCTCCTGCGGGCCGAGGCGCCGTACATCGGCACCGGCATCGAGAACCGTGCGGCCCGCGACGCAGCCGACCTCATCCAGGCCGACGACGACGGTGAGGTCATCGACGTCACCGGCGACTCGATCACCGTGGAGTACAAGAACGAGGGCAAGCGGGTCTTCCGCCTGGCCAAGTTCCGTCGCTCCAACCAGGACACCTGCATCAACCAGAAGCCGCGCGTGAGCGAGGGCGACAGGTTCAAGAAAGGCACCGTCCTCGCCGACGGCCCGTCCACCGATGCCGGCGAGCTGGCGCTCGGCAAGAACCTCCTCGTTGCCTTCATGCCGTGGGAGG
>CBFCWZ010000099.1:0-11008 GCA_965601935.1 uncultured Ilumatobacteraceae bacterium | reverse complement strand
GCAGGGCCGAGCGAGGGTTCGCGCGCATGTCCGAGCGGTTCGTCAACCAGGACGAGGTTGCGGTCATCGAGTTGGAGGTGACGTGGGTGATCCCGACACGGGGCTGATGTCTCGCCCTTGACGGCTGCCAACCGTGGCTGTCGTGCGGCTCGCGGACGGTTCGTGACGCGTCCTCGACCCCACGTCCGGTGACACGTTTCTCGTCGCTCTTGATGGGCTCGGCCCGTCGTTCATGGACGGCTGTGCTTCGGGGTGCGCGTAGGGTTCGGGAATGCGAGTCGAGGCGGACGAGCCGTGTCCGTTGCCGGAAGACCCTGTGCTTGCAGGGGCGTGCGTGGCTCTACGGGATGGCGGTCACTGGGGTTTCGTGTTCGACTCGGATTGGCGGCTCGTGTTCGTGACCGACGATGTTCGCTCATCGTTCGGGGGCTCGAGGTCGAGGGTTGCCCTGGTCATCGGCGAGAACATCTACGGATCAGCTTCCCTCGACCTGAGTCGCACCTGGCCATTTCCTCCACTCTGGGAGACCGCCTTCCCCGGATTGGGGAGCTCGATGCTGGCCGATTTCGACGGCGACCGCGCTCGGCTGAAAGCGGAGGTCGACCCGTCGCTGCACCATCTGGTTGACGAGATGAGTCCGATCAGCGACGAAATGAGGACCTACCTCGGCCTGGGCACCGGAGTCGATTCGGCGCCGACGACCGTGAGTACGGTCGTGCGACTGCGAGACGATGCCGGATCTATGCGCGGAAGTGTGCTCATCTTGAAGCCGGCGGCGTCGATGGCTGCCGTTGGGGTGATGGCCTTCGAGCAGGATCTCGATCATCTGGCTCGGATGCAGCAGGTGATCAACGCTGATCGTCGTCCGACCGCGATCTTGTTCGCCGACCTGGAGTCGTCGTCGCCGCTGGCGCGTCGACTGTCCACTGCGAGTTACTTCGCGCTCAACCGGCGGCTCGTCAGAGCAGCGGACAAGGCGGTTATCGAGAGCGGTGGACTCGTCGGCCGCCACGTCGGCGATGGTGTCGTCGCGTTCTTCCCGGCGGCGACGTTCCCCGCCGAGTCGCACGCCGCCCGAGCATGCATCGAGGCGGCCCGGGCCATCCGGGCGGCCGGGCGTGCAGTCGCGGAGCGCAGCGAACTCGATCCATCGGAGGTGGTGATGCGGTTCGGGCTCCACTGGGGTGCCACCCCCTACATCGGAGGGATCACCACCGGTGCCCGCGCCGAGGTGACCGCGCTCGGTGACGAGATCAACGAGGCAGCCCGCATCGAAGCCTCCGCCACCGGTGGCCGCATGCTCGCCTCCAAACAGCTCCTCGAACGCCTCAGTCGCGTCGACGCAGCCGCGATCGACATCGACACCGAACACGTCGCCTACACCCAGCTCGGCGATCTCGACACGGCCTCCGAAAAAGCACGCCGCGACGCCCCCTCGATCGCGGTCTGCGCGCTGTAGCGCCGGTCATACTCGAGTAGTCGACAACGTGCCGCACAGTGACGCCCACATCCGTTGTACGTGTAATCGCTGTCAAGGGGGCAGGCTCAGGAGCGGAACGGCGGCGGAGACGACGATGGTGCCGCTGCGTGTCGCGTACACTCGCCGCGCAGAGGGGGTCCTGCGATGGTTGAGCGACCGCGCGTGCAGTACGCAGTCAGCGACGGCCTCAGCATCGCGTACACGAGGTTCGGCCACGGTGATGAGGTGGCGGTCTACCTGCCGGCGTGGGTCAGCAACGTTGAACTGATCTGGGATCTGGCCGAGTTCAGCCGGGCCTATGAACGGGCCGGGAACCATCACCAGGTGATCACGATCGACAAGCGGGGTGTGGGCTTGTCGGACCGGACGAACGAGCCGCCGACCCTCCCGCTCGCGGAGTCGGGCTCCATCTGCGTGTCTCGAATCGTTGCCGACCTTCTGCTCGGCGAGAACTACTCGTTCACGTCCAACGGCCCACAGTCCCTGAAGGGAATCGAGCAACCCGTCGAAGTGCTCACGCTCCGCACTCCATGACCAGCCCCAACACCATCCCCGAAGTGCCTGCCTGAGATCAGAGACACCCCAGAAACCGTCTCAGATCCGACCGTAGGTGGCACCCTCAGCGGCGAGCGGCCCGAGCCGGGGGCACGCTTGGGTGGTCGACTGCGTTCGGCGCCGTTGCGCAGGGTGGGGCAGGCGGTTGACGCGTTGCCGGCCTCGCTGGGCGGCGGAACCCGGCGGGGATCCGTGCGTCCACGCGGTGCGGCTCCTACCCGCCGACTGGCCGATCAGGACATCTACTTCTGAGAGACGGAGCCCGGTTCGGTGGCGCGCCGGCGCGGGCTGTAGATGTCACACTTGGCGACATGAGTGATTTTCCACCTCCCGGGTCTGGCACACCCCCTCCGCCGCCGCCCCCGGACGGGCCTGGTGGCGAACCCGACGAGCCGGCCGACGCCACTCCCGTCGCCGGAACGGAGGCGACCCAGGGGGTCGAGGACGACTCCACGTTCGACGACCCTTTCCCGACCTCCGTGATGGCTGCGGGTGCGGTCGGAGGTGCCGCCGCGGTCGGCCCCTACGAGGAAGTCCCCGGCAGTTACCCCACGGGTGCACCGCTCGACGAGGAAGAGCCACTGCCCTGGTACAAGCAGCGCGGTCCGCTCATTGCTGCGATCGCAGCCGGTGTGATCGCGCTCCTCGTGGCCATCGGGTTCGGGCTCTGGCTCTTCGGAGGCGACGACGACGGTGCGAACATCCGCAACCGGGTCATCATCTCGCTCGTCGACGAGAACGGCGACCGGGTCCAGCGTGAGCTGACCGGCCGCGTCGTCGGACCAGAGGATTTCCCGGATTCGTTCGTGTGGCTGCGGCCTGCGAACGCCATCGCTCCGGACGACGCTGTCGCGCCCGGGTCGGACAGCGACGTCGAGTTCATGTGGGCGGCCACCGAGGACGTGACCAATCAGGCCAGCTGGCTGTCGAGGTTCGTCCTGAGGGAGACGATCCCGGAGGGGTGGCGCCCACCGACCGGGCCGGTTCAGTGCATCCTCGAACGGTCGGGGAGCAGCGATTCGACCCTGCAGATGTCGGTTGCGGTGGAGCCGAGCGACGTCAACGAGCAGAGCCAGGTCACGTACCAGTTTCCCGACCACGTGTTCCAGCCCGGCGACACCGTGCGCTGCACTCTGGTGAGCACGCGTCCGGTCGCCGTGCCCGAGTCCACCACGACCACCTCGTCGACCACGACGACGGTGCCCGAAACGACCACCACGAGTTCGTCGAGCACCACCACGTCGACCACGGTGCCCGAGACCACGACCACCTCGTCGACGACGACGTCGACCACCTCCACGACGTCGACCACCTCCACCACGTCGACCACGTCGACCACCACGACCCTGCCGGCTGAGCAGACCGCGTGGGACGTGATCCAGGCCACGCCGGGGCTCGAGGACTTCGCCACGGCGCTCGAGGTCTGCGGACTCCAAGGCCAACTGAGCGACCCGAATGCCACGCTCACGGTCTTCGCTCCGAACAACGACGTCGTTCCGGAGCTGACCGAATGCGTCGACCCGACCGACACACTGCTCAAGGTGCACATCCACCCGGCCGGCAAGTTGAGCTCCGCCGAGTTGGATGCAGCGGCCCCCACGCAGCTCGAGATGCTGGACGGGTTGACCGTCGCGGTGGAACCGGGGCCCGTCGTCGGCGGAGCCAACATCACCGACGCCGACATCGCGGCCTCGAACGCCACGATCCACGTCGTCGACGCGCTGGTCGCGCCCGGCCCCTGACGACATCGACGCCGCAACTCCTAGGCTCCCGTCCGTGGATGGGCCGATCGGAATGTTCGACTCGGGCTTCGGAGGCCTGACCGTCGCGCGCGCTGCGATCGACCTGCTACCCGCCGAGGACCTCGTCTACATCGGCGACACCGGTCGCTACCCGTACGGGAACAAACCCCTCGCCGACGTGCGCGGCTACGCCGACGAACTGGCCTGGAGCCTCGTGGACGACTTCGGTGCCAAGGCCGTGGTGGTCGCGTGCAACACCGCCACGGCTGCGGGGCTGGACGATTTGCGCGCAGTGCTCCCGGTCCCCGTGATCGACGTGGTCGAGCCCGGGGCGAGGGCGCTCGTACACACCACCGAGTCGGGGCGCGTGGCGGTGATCGGGACGGTCGGCACCGTGTCCTCCGGCGCGTATGTACGCGCGGTGGCCACCACCGGCGCACCGGTGAGTCTCACCTCCGCGGCCTGCCCCGGGTTCGTCGAGTTCGTCGAGCGCGGGCAGACGGTCGGCGACGAGGTCACTGTGCTGGCCGAACGTCTCCTCGCTCCTGTTCGGGAGGCGAGGCCCGATGCACTGCTCCTCGGCTGCACCCACTACCCCTTCCTCGCCCGGACCATCGGCGAGGTGATGGGCCACGACGTCACGCTCGTGAGCTCGGCCGACGAGACCGCCTTCGCGGTCCGGGCCCGCCTGGCCGATGAGGGCCTGCTGCGGGAGAGCGGCACGAGTGGCGTGCACCGATTTCTGTCGAGCGGCGACGTCGACCTGTTCCGCGATCTCGGCAGCCGGCTGCTCGGCCCCGAACTCGCGCAGGCCGAGCGATGGCGACCGTCGCCCTCCTGATCCACCGACCACCCGACCGTTCCACGACCCTGGAGACAACATGCCCCGATTCGACGGCCGAGCCGACGACGAACTCCGCCCGATCACGTTCCAACGCGACTTCACCGAGATGGCCGACGGTTCGGCACTCGTCACTTTCGGGAAGACGCAGGTGTTGTGCACCGCCAGCATCGACGACGACGTGCCGCGCTGGATGAGAGGCAGCGGCAAGGGTTGGGTGACGGCCGAGTACTCGATGCTCCCCGGCGCGTCGCCGGAACGGATCGGCCGAGAGGCGGCGAAGGGCAAGCAGAGCGGCCGCACCGTCGAGATCCAGCGTCTCATCGGCCGTTCGTTGCGAGCGGCGTGCGACATGGGGGCGCTCGGCGAGCGTCAGGTGATCGTCGACTGCGACGTGCTCCAGGCCGACGGCGGGACCCGCACCGCCAGCATCTGTGGTGGCTTCCTCGCCCTCCACGATGCGCTTCAACGCAAGGTTCTCTCCGGTGACCTGGCGGTGAATCCGTTGCACTCGTTCTGCTCGGCGATCAGCGTCGGGATCGTCGACGGTACGCCGTTGCTCGACCTCCCCTACGTGGAGGATTCGGCAGCCGAGGTCGACATGAACGTGGTGATGCTGAGTCCGGTCGACGGCGGCGAGGCCCAGTTCGTCGAGGTGCAGGGCACCGCAGAGGGGATGGCGTTCTCGCGGCGGGAACTCGACGAGATGCTGGCCCTGGCCGAGCGCGGTCTGGCTCAGATTGCGCAGATGCAGGAGGCCGTCGTCGCTGAGGCCCCGGCCACGCGATGAGCGAGGGGCGGTTGCGGCTGGTCTGTGCGACGGCCAACCCCGACAAGATCCGTGAGATCGAGGCGATCCTGGGTGAGGGCGTCGACCTCGTGGCGCGTCCAGCCGACGTTCCCGAGGTGGTGGAGGACGCCCCCACGCTCGAGGGCAACGCCCGCCTGAAGGCCGTGGCGATCTGCGCCGCGACCGGGCTGCCCGCGGTTGCCGACGACACCGGTCTCGAAGTGAACGCGCTCGACGGCGCCCCCGGTGTGTTCAGCGCCCGCTACGCGGGTGAGGACGCCACCTACCTCGACAACCAACTGAAGCTCGTCGAGGAGATGCGCGGCGTGGCCGAGCGCACCGCAGCCTTCCGTACGATTGCCCTGGTCCGCTGGCCGGACGGGTCGGAGGTCGTCGCCGAGGGCGTGTGTCCCGGCGTGATCACAGAGGCCCCCCGGGGGGAGGCCGGTTTCGGCTACGACCCGGTCTTCGAGCCCCTGGAGGGCGACGGGCAGACGTTCTCGGAGATGTCGGCCGACGCGAAGAACGCTGTCTCACACCGTGGACGGGCGTTTCGCGCCCTCGTCGTGGCGCTTCAGTCGCGCTGATCGAGCGCCACGTCGACGACCATCGCCGCATGGTCTGAGCCCGGCACGTCGAGGTCCTCCAGGTTCACCGCCCGGAGCCCGTTTCCCGTGAGGACGTGGTCGAGCCGGACCCAGGGCGGCACGAGCTCGTGCGTGGGCCAGGAGACCGACCAGCCCTGCCCGAGCTCGATGTGTTCGTCGGCCAGCCCGTCGCTGCGCAGGTCGGCGTAGAGCGGGTGCCAGTACGTGGCGTTGAAGTCGCCGATGGCCAGGAGTGGACGACTGATCCGCGCCGCGCGCTCGCGGATGAGTCGGAGGCCCGACCGCCAGAGCTTCGCATCGTGCACCGGGGTGTCCGGGTGGACGGCCAACACGCTGAGTAGGCCGAACGGCCCATCCACGGTGGCCGTGACCGTGTCGCGGCCCTCCTTCGCCGGGTCGGCGTCGACGATCGGGAGCCGGCTCCACACCGCGCTGCCGGCGCCCTTCTCGCGGGGATCTTCGAGCCGATGGGGTCGGTCGACCCGCAGCGGGTGCCCGGCGAGCGCTTCGTGGACGGCTGCGCCGTACTCGCAGAGGAACACGATGTCGGCGTCCACCGAGTTGATCACGTCGGCGGCCTCGACGATGTCATGGTTCCGGTAGAGGATGTTGGAGGACACGATCCGGACGGTGAGTGCCGGCTCGTGGAAGCGGCCCGGTCCCACAGTGGGACGCAGTGCCCGGATCACCGTGACGGCGGCAACGGCAGCGACCACGAGTGCCGCGAGCGCGAGCCAGAATCGGCCCGCGGCGAGGGCAGCGACCGCAATGACGGTCAGGATCGCCGTGCCCGGGACGTTCGTGGACTGGAGGATCCCCACGATCCGCAGGCGGGACCAATGGGCGAACTGGGTGAACAGGATGAACGCCGAGACCACGACGACGGCGAATCCGAACCAGGTCAGCCAGTCGCCGAACTCCGCCGCACTCACCCCGGCAGCCTAGGAGCAGTCGTCGGTGGGCCGAACCCCGCCGGAGCGGGCTCGACACCGGACCGCGCGGGGCGGCCGGCAGTGCCGACGGAGAGACTCGAACTCTCACTGACGGCGACCTAAACGCCGTGCCTCTGCCAATTGGGCTACGTCGGCGGACGGGACCAGGGTAGACAGCGACGACCGCGGTTGGCATGGGCGCCGACACGACAGAAGCCCCGCGGCAGCACGAGCGTGGTGGCGTTGCTACGTTCGTCGGATGGGTTTTCGAGGGTTCCCGCCGGAGGGACTGCAGTTCTACGAGGAACTGGAAGCCGACAACTCGAAGGCGTTCTGGCAGGAGAACCGGCCCCGCTACCTCGAGTACGTCCGCGACCCGATGACCGAACTCACGGAGGCACTCGACGACTACGGGCCGTTCCACCTCTTCCGTCCGCACAACGACCTGCGGTTCTCGAAGAACAAGCCGCCCTACAAGACTCATCAGGGTGCCTACGGCGAATCGGAGGGCGGCGCCGGCCACTACATCCACTTCGCCACCGACGGGGTGATGGCCGCTGCCGGCTACTACGCGATGGCCAAGGACCAGCTGGAGAGGTTCCGCACCGCCGTGGATGCCGACGCCGCAGGAGAGGAGGTCGCCCGACTCGTGGCCGACCTCGAGCAGCGCCGCTACTCGATCGGCGCCATCTCCGAACTGAAGACCGCGCCGCGCGGCTATCCGAAGGACCACCCGCGCATCGAGTTGCTCCGGCGGAAGGGCCTCATGGCGTCGAAGAACTTCGGCACCCCGAAGTGGATCCACACCTCCGCCGCCGTGAAGCGGATCCGGGAGACCTGGGAGGGTGCGGCGGACCTGTGCGCATGGCTCGACCAGCACGTCGGTCCGAGCCGGCTGGAACCGGACGGCTTCTTCCCGTCGTGACGATCTGCGTGGCTCGGCGAAATGCTTGACAGAATGTCAACGTGACGACGCCTGAGGCCCACACCGAAGCACTCGAGAACCAGTTCGGCCTCGCCGGTCGGATCGTCGACGAGGCGACGCTGGCGAACAGCATCGAGCGCTTCCGTGAGCGGGGGATCCGACTCCCCACATTCGCCCAGCTCGCCGACCCGACCAGCTTCGATCATGGCGCGGCCGTCGGCGACTCCGATGCCCAGGCTCCCGACTCGCGCAACTTGTGGAGGGTCCACTGGTACAACGATCTCCAGGGCGGCAGGGTCGACGTGCCCGAGCACGTGGTGCTGCCGTCGGAACTCACCGGTGTGGAGAGCCCGATCATCGTCGTGTTCGGCGACCGTTTCCCGATGATCACCGCGCACAAGGTGCTCGCCGCGTACGCATGTCTCGCTCCGCGGGTGATCACGGGTCAGTTCGACCCCACCCACCACCGGGCGATCTGGCCGTCCACCGGCAACTACGCCCGAGGCGGCATCGCCATCAGCCGGATCATGGCCAGCCGCGGCGTGGCGATCCTCCCCGAGGGCATGAGCCAGGAGCGCTTCGACTGGCTCGACCGCTGGTGCGCCAACCCGGAGGAGGACGTGATCCGCACCTTCGGCACCGAGTCGAACGTGAAGGAGATCTACGACGCCTGCAACCAACTCGCCCTCGACCCCGAGAACTTCATCCTCAACCAGTTCTCCGAGTTCGGGAACCACCTCGGCCACCACCTCGTCACGGGCCGGGCGCTCGGCCACGTCTTCGAGCACGTGCGGGCGTCGAGTGAACGCGACCTGAACCTGGCCGCGTTCACCTCGGCGACAGGGTCGGCCGGCACGATCGCCGCGGGCGACCGTCTGAAGGACGAGTACGGCGCACGGATCGTGGCCGTCGAAGCACTCGAGTGCCCGACGATGCTGGAGAACGGCTTCGGCGAGCACAACATCCAGGGCATCGGCGACAAGCACATCCCCCTCATCCACAACGTGATGAACACCGATGCCGTGGTGGCCGTGTCCGACCGCTCCACCGACGAACTGGAGCTCATGTTCAACACCGACGCCGGGCGACGGCTGCTGTCCTCGAAGGGTGTCGCCGACGACGTGGTGGAGTCGCTCGTGCACTTCGGGTTCTCGTCGATCTGCAACGTGCTCGCCGCCGTCAAGTCGGCCAAGCTGTGGGATCTCGGCCCCGACGATGCGATCGTCACCGTGGCGACCGACGGTGCGGCGATGTACCCGAGCGAGATGGCGAAGCTGCGCGACGAACGGTACGGGGGCGAGTTCACCGACCTCGACGCGGCGGAGGCGTTCGGCGCCCATCTCGCGACGGTCGACACCGAGCACACGATCGACTGCACCGAGGCCGACCGCCGCCGCATCTTCAACCTCGGCTACTACACGTGGGTCGAGCAGCAGGGAACCCCCTTCGAGCTGTTCGAGGCCCGCCGTTCACAGGACCTGTGGCGGGAGTTGCAGCACTACCTCGGTGTGTGGGACGAGATGATCGCCGACTTCAACGCCCGCGTGGCCGGTTGACCGTGATCCACCGGGTCACGGGTTGGCGATGCGCCGTGTGCGGCGCGACCCGCGACATCGCCGATCCCGCTCCGTGGCGGTGCCCCAATTCCTCGCTCGCCGACCGGCGTCACCTGCTCACGCGAGTCGAGGGTCCTCCGATCCCGCCCATCGACGACACCTCGAGCCTCGTCGCCCACGACCGTGACCTCGCGTGGGCCGCCTTCGCTGCGTCACGGGGACTCGATTCCGGCGGGCGGCGGCGGCTCTTCACCGAACTCGACGAGGCCGTCGCCCGGGTCGGCGGGGTGCACTTCGTCACCACCCCGCTGAACAGGTCCGCGAGCCTGTCCGACGCACTGGGGTTCAGTGCCGAAGGTGGGGTGTGGGTGAAGGACGAAACCGGGGGAGTGGCGGGCAGCCACAAAGCCCGTCACCTGCTGAGCATCCTGCTGCACCTGCGTGCACTCGAGGACACGGGGGGTCTGCCGGAACGGCCCCCGCTGGCGATCGCCTCGTGTGGCAATGCCGCCGTCGCGGCATCGACGCTCGCGAGGGCCGCCGACTGGCCGATCGACGTCTTCGTCCCCACCTGGATGGACGGCGCGATGGGTACTCTGCTCGGGCGCCTCGGAGCACGGATCCACCGGTGCGAGCGGCGGGACAGCGACCCCGCCGGTGATCCGGCGATGTTGCGCTTCCGCGAGGCCGTCGAGGCGGGCTCCGTTCCGTTCACGGTGCAGGGCCCGGAGAACACGCTCTGCCTCGACAGCGGACGCACGATCGCGTGGGAGGCGGTC
Source organism: uncultured Ilumatobacteraceae bacterium (assembly GCA_965601935.1). Taxonomy (GTDB): domain Bacteria; phylum Actinomycetota; class Acidimicrobiia; order Acidimicrobiales; family Ilumatobacteraceae; genus CBFCWZ01. The sequence goes on along the minus strand of CBFCWZ010000099.1, from coordinate 800 downwards.
GCGCAGATCGAAGCGGAGTCCGGGGGCTCCTTCGATGCGGTGTTCATCCAGGTCGGTGGGGGTGCGTTCGTGTCGTGCGTCGGGTCGGTGATGGCCGAACAAGCCGAGCCGCCGACCGTGTACGCCGTTCAGGCAGAGGGCTGTGCTCCGTTGGCCCGGGCCTGGGATCGGGCGGCCGGGCGGCCGGACCCCGAGGGTCACTGGGCCGATCTGATGACGCCGTGGGTGGATCCACGGTCGCTCGCCGACGGGATCCTCGACGACGAGACCTACGACTGGCTGGGCGCCTTCGAGTCGATGCGCGCCGGTGGTGGCTCGCCGTTGGTCGCGCCAGAGGCCGAGATCGTCCGTGCCCACGAGATGTTCGTCGCCGCCGGATACGCCGTGAGTCCCACCGGCTCGGCCGGACTCGCCGGCCTGCTGGCGGCGCGGGAGGGCATGGACGAGAACCGCAACGTGCTCGTCGTGGCCAGCGGTGTCGCCCGGTGAACCCGCGCTGCTGATGGATCGAGGCCACCGGTAGCATGCGGGCCATGTCGGATCAGACCTCCCCGCACGCACTCGAGCCGGGGTTCGACCCCCGCTCCGCCGTCTTCGACCGCCTCCTGAAGAACCGCGTCATCATGCTCGGCTCCGATGTCAACGACGAGATCGCCAACCAGGTCTGCGCCCAACTCCTCTACCTGGAGGGCGAAGATCGTGAGGCCGACATCTGGCTCTACGTCAACAGCCCCGGTGGCTCCGTCACCGCCGGCATGGCCATCTACGACACCATGCAGTTCGTCGGGTGCGACGTGGCC
>CBFCWZ010000098.1:0-11213 GCA_965601935.1 uncultured Ilumatobacteraceae bacterium | reverse complement strand
TGTCGGCGATCATGGCGTCGTCCCAGAGGCCCCGCTCCTGGAGTTCGCGCACCAGATAGCGGTTGATCTGCATGAATTCGCCCGACAGCGTTTCGCGCTTGAACAGGTTCGACACCTGCGGCTCGATGCACTCGTAGCAGCCGGCGATCGATGCGATCGTGGCCGTGGGCGCGATGGCGATCATCAGGCTGTTGCGCAGGCCGTGCTCGGCGATCCGGCTGCGCAGCTCGTCCCACTCCAGTTCGGCCGGGGGCAGCTCGTCCCAGAGATCGAACTGGAGTTTGCCCTGGGCCGTGCGGGTGGACTCGTAGGCCTCGTGGGGCCCGAACTCGGCGGCCAGGTCGGTCGACGCCCAGAGAGCGTGGAAGTAGATGTGGGCGCTGATGCGCTGCGACAGGTCCTTCGCCTCGGGTGAGTCGAACGCGTAGCCCTTCTTGAAGAACACGTCCTGGAGTCCCATCAGGCCGAGCCCGACGGGACGCCACACGCTGTTCGAGCGCTCGGCCTCAGGTGTGGGGTAGTAGTTGATGTCGACCACGCGGTCGAGGAAGGGCACGACCTGTCGGACCACCCGGCCGAGCCGACCGAAGTCGAAGTCGCCCTCCGCGGTGACGTAGGCACCCAGGTTCAGTGAGCCCAGGTTGCACACCGCCGTGTTCTCCTGGTCGGTGACCTCGAGGATCTCGGTGCACAGGTTCGAGAGGTGGACCACGCGGGGACTGCCGTCGGGGGCGCTGCCGCCGGTCTGGTTGCACTTGAGGTTCGACGCGTCCTTGAAGGTCATCCACCCGTTGCCGGTCTGGGCGAGGGTGCGCATCATCCGCGTATAGAGCTGCCGGGCCGGGATCTGGCGTTCGTAGAGGCCCTGTTCCTCGGCGGCCAGGTAGACGCGTTCGAACTCCTCGCCGTAGAGGTCGGTGAGCTCGGGGACCTTCTTCGGGTCGAACAGCGACCACTGCCAGTCCTTCTCGACCCGCTCCATGAACAGGTCAGGAACCCAGTTGGCGATGTTCAGGTTGTGGGTCCGGCGGGCGTGGTCACCGGTGTTGTCGCGCAGTTCGAGGAAGTCCTCGATGTCGGCGTGCCACGTCTCGAGGTACACACATGCGGCGCCCTTGCGGCGACCGCCCTGGTTGACCGCGGCGACCGAGCTGTCGAGCGTGCGCAGCCAGGGGACGATGCCGTTCGACAGGCCGTTGGTGCCGGTGATGAGGCTCCCCTTGGAACGGATGCGGTGCCAGGCCACCCCGATCCCGCCGGCGAACTTCGACAGCTTGGCGATGTCGGTGTACCGCTTGTAGATGCCTTCGAGGCTGTCCTCGGGTGAGTCGAGCAGGTAGCAGCTCGACATCTGGGAGTGGGAGGTGCCGGAATTGAACAGGGTCGGGCTCGACGGCAGGTACGCCAGCGACGACATGAGGTCGTAGAACTTGACGGCCTCGTCGACGTCCTGGCTGAGACCGCACGCCACCCGGAGGAAGAAGAACTGTGGGGTCTCGATGACGTCGCGGCGTTCGGGGTGACGCAGGAGATACCGGTCGTAGACCGTGCGCAGACCGAAGAACTCGAAGAGGCGGTCGCGATCGGAGTTGATGGCGGCGTTGAGCTCAGGGGCGTTGGCCTCGACGAACTCCATCACCTCGTCGGCCACCAGGCCCTCGTCGTGGCCCGCCTTGACCGACTCGGAGAACCACGGGATGTTCTGGTTGCGGACCTCCTTGTCGACCACCGTGGCGAGGAGCCGCGCCGCCAGCTTGGAGTAGTTCGGCTCCTCGACGATGAGACCCGCCGCCGTGCGGATCGAGAGTTCGTCGAGCTCACGGGTGGAGGCACCATCGGCGAGGGCCGAGATCGTGCGCGTGGCCACCCGCATCGGGTCGACGCCCCGGAGCCCCTCGGACGCACGGGCGATGGCGTTGACGATCTTGTTCACGTCGACCGGCTCGAGGGAGCCGTTGCGCTTGCGCACGCGCATCCCGCCCCCGACGGCTGGTCCCTCGTCGCCACGGGAGAGATTGGCGCTGTCGGTGAGTGTGGGCGTGTCGCCGGCGTCGACCCCAGCGGCCGAGGTGGTCCCGGCTCCTTCGTCGATCAGTGTCACTGTTGCTCCTCCGGTCGGGCGTTCGGCGGTGTGCCGACGGGTGGGTGGGTGGGTGGTGGGTGGGACCCAGAACCCGGGACGAACCACCAGATGTGGTGGGTCGAGCCTCGATCTCCGGGGTTCCGACACCACATGTCGTGGTGACGGGTACGTAATTACAGCAGCGTCATTCGACGCGCGCAAGGGTAAGTTCGGATCTTCTTCCCGGATGCCGCCCCACGCTCAGATCGCCGCCACCGCTGCGCCGGGCACTCCGGCGACCTCGCGGACGGCGGCCAGTTCGGCTTGGAGCCGGAGACGGGACCAGGCCTTGTCCACGGTGGACCCCTGCGCACTGATGACGCTCAACGATCCGTCGTCGTCGACGCGCTCGGCCACTGCGTGCCACTGCACGTGCAGTTGTCGCAGCCGGCCGTCACGTCCGCGGACGTGGTTCTCACGGTACTCGAGGGTGGTACGCCAACCGTCGTTCTCCAGCTCACAACGGTCCGTGTGCTGGACTGCACCGTGCTGGCGGCGTCCCCCCATTCGCAGCTTGGGTCGAGTGCGTCGAACCATGCGTCCATCCTGTAGTACCGGGCCTGTGGGTCGATAGACCCCGAACCATGTGAGTTGTGTGTGAGTTGTGTGTGGGTTCGCTGTGGAGCCCTGGGGACAATTGTGGATTCGCCGGCAACGCAACGTGCCCGTCCTGGCGCTCGTAGGATCCGGCCCATGACCGACGCACGTCAGAGCCTGTCGACCGACCTCGTCGACCGCATCCGATCCGGCTCCCTCCGCCTGTGTGTCGTGGGACAGGGGTATGTCGGTCTCCCACTCGCCGTGCGGGCGACCCAGGTCGGTCACAGAGAAGTGATCGGCTTCGACGTCGCTGTCGAACGAGTCGAGTCGCTCGCCGCCGGGCGCAGCTTCGTCGGTGACGTGACCGACGATGACGTCACCCGGGCATTGTCGACCGGATACCTCCCGACCACCGAGGTCGACGACCTGGCGGGTTTCGACGTGGCGATCATCTCGGTCCCCACCCCGCTCCACGAGGGGGAACCCGATCTGAGTCACGTCGAACAGGCAGCCCGCGATGTCGGCCGGCACCTCCGGCGCGGCGCGTGCGTCGTCCTCGAGTCGACGACGTATCCCGGCACCACCACCGACCTGGTGGGCCCGATTCTCGAACACGAGTCCGGCCTGGCTGCCGACGACTACTTCCTCGGCTACTCGCCCGAACGAATCGACCCGGGCAGCGCGACACACTCGCTGGTCACGACGCCGAAGGTCGTCTCGGGGACCGATGACCACGCCCGTCACGTGGTCGACGCGCTCTTCGCCTCCCTCGTCGACACGACGGTTCCGGTCGCCACGCCCGCCGAGGCCGAATTGGTCAAGCTCATCGAGAACACGTTCCGCCACGTCAACATCGCCCTCATGAACGAGTTGGCGGTCTTCGCCCGCGATCTCGACGTCGACATCTGGAACGCGATCGACGCGGCCTCCACGAAGCCGTTCGGCTACATGCGGTTCACACCGGGACCGGGGGTCGGCGGCCACTGCCTTCCGGTCGACCCCAGCTACCTGGCGTGGAGTGTGCAGGAGAACCTCGGCAAGACGTTCCGCTTCGTCGAGTTGGCGAACGAGGTGAACCAGAACATGCCGAGCTACGTGCTGGGCCGGATCACCGCGATGTTGGCGGCACGCGGAGCCACGCTCGGGGGAGCTCGCATCCTCCTCCTCGGTGTCGCCTACAAGAAGAACACCAGCGACCTGCGAGAAAGCCCCAGTACCGAGTTGGCCCGCCAGCTGGTCGCGTCCGGCGCCACGGTGGAGATCTGCGACCCCTACATCGCCGACGTCAACGCGGATTCGCTCGACCATCCGCTCGTCGAGTTCTCCGCCGCGTCGCTCTCCTCCCCCGACCTCGTCGTCTACCTCGTCGACCACGACCTGTTCGACCACGAACTCGTTGCCACCCACGCCACTGCGGTGTTCGACGCGATCAACGCCCTTCGACACGTCGACTTCGCCGGCGAGACGCTCTGACGTCTGCCGGCTCGTTCACCGACGCCGTGCGCCGAGCGCGACGTCGGTGATGAAGTCGAGATCGGAGTCCGAGAGCCGAGAGCCCGACGGGAAGGACACCGAGGTCTCGAACAGCCCGGCCGCGACCTCTCCTCCGCAGACCGGGTTGGAGGCGAACACGGGCTGGAGATGCATCGGCTTGAATCCGTGCCGGGCCTCGACTCCGGCCGCATGGAGCGCAGCCAGGACCTGATCCCGCGATGCGCCGAACGATCCCTCGTCGATGGTCACCGTCGTCAACCAGTAGTTGGGCGCACAACCATCGGGCACCGGCTGGAAGGCGATTCCCTCGGCGGCGGCGAGACGATCCTGATAACCCCGGCGAACGCGCGCCCGCTGCTCGATGCGCTCCGGAAGGGTGCGCAACTGTCCGCGCCCGAGAGCGGCGCTGAGGTTGCTGAGGCGTTCGTTCCAGCCGATCTCGTCGTGTTCGTACCAGGCGACGGGCCGCCGGGCCTGAGTGCCCAGGTGACGCACCCGCTCGACGAGGTCGGCACGACGGCTGAAGACCGCGCCTCCCCCGCTCGTGGTGACGATCTTGTTCCCGTTGAACGACAGAATCCCCGCATCGGCCCACCCGCCTGCGTGCCGTCCCCCGCGAAACGCCCCGAGCGCCTCCGCGGAGTCCGCCAGGCAAGCCACCTCGTACGCGGCGCACGTTTCGGCGAGACGCCGACCGTCGGCGACCGATCCGTAGAGGTCGACCGGAATCACCGCTCTCGGGAGGTCGCCCCGGGCGGCGCGGTCGGCCAACTCCTCGGCGAGCAGATCCGCATCGACGTGCCAGTCGTCCGGCGACGAGTCGACGAAACACGGCCGTGCCCCGACGTGGGCCACTGCGAATGCGCTGGCAGCGAAGGTCAGCGATCCGACGAGAACGTCGTCACCGGGGCCGACCCCGAGCGCCCGCAGGAGCAGCATGAGCCCGGCAGTTCCGCTGGCCAGAGCAGCGACGTGGGGAATCCCGAGGAAGTCGCCCAACTCCTCCTCGAAGGCAACGAGATCGGGACCGGCCGGGGCGATCCAGTTGGAGTCGAACGCGTCCATCAGGAACCCGCGCTCGACGTCGCTCACCTCCGGGGGCGACAAGAGGATCTTCCAGGTCGCGCTCACTCTCCCAGTGTCGCAGCACACGCACCCGTCACGACGTCATGGATCCGGTGTCCCTCGACCGGTTGTGACAGGCTGCTCGGATGACGGGTGGTGCCCGAGTGCTCTGTGTCTGCACTCACAACCGCACGCGTTCGGTGATGATGGGCGCCTTGTTGTCCGAGCGCGGCAGGCAGCTCGCGCCACCGCTACTCGTCCGCACGGCGGGCTTCCAGGATCGTGGGCAACCACCCACGGACGGAGCGATCGACATGCTCCGGCGGAACGGATTGGACGCCTCCGACCACCTCAGCGCCCTCGTCACGGTCGACGTCGCGTCGTCAGCCGACCTCGTGCTGACCGCCGAACAGCAACACGTGGTCTCGATCGCCTCACTCGGTTCCGGCCTGTTCGATCGCACGTTCACACTTCCGGAGTTCGTCGCCATCGGGTGGCGAATCGGCCCACGGGACGGGGCGCCCATCGAGGAATGGCTCGCCGAACTCGCCGCGGACCGCCCGCGTGGAATCGACTACCTCTCCGCCGACGTGGGCGAGGTCGCCGACCCGACCGGGCAGCGACCGTCCGACTGGCGGAACTCGTGGGCGACGATCGCGTCCCTCGTCGACTCGGCCACCGCACTGCTGGCCTGAGTTGTCGGGGCGCGCCCGTTCTGCCACGCTCGACATCCGCATGGGAACGGCCGGCCGCACCCTCAAGACCTGGACCAAGCAGGCCAGCGCGCTGGCCGACCGGGTCGTCCCCCCTCCTTCCGGGGTCACGATCCTGCTCTACCACCGTGTCGGCGGCGGATCCGACAGCGACGTCGATCTCCCGCTCGCAGACTTCGAACGCCAACTCGAGCACCTCGCCGAGCACCACGAGGTGATCGATCTCGATGAGGCCCTCGTCAGGCTGTCGGTGGGCACCGAGCCCGCCGACGATCGCCCGGGGCCCGCTGTCGCCATCACGATCGACGACGGCACCGACGACCTCACCGATCACCTCCTTCCCGCGCTCGATCGGGCAGGGCTTCCCGCCACCGCCTACATCGCGACGCGCTTCGTCGAGGAGGGAGCCGACTTCCCCTGGGGCGCGCGCCCGACGAGCTGGGCAGCCTTGCGCGACGCACATTCCCCACTCGTCACGTACGGCTCACACACCCACGATCATCTCTTGCTCGACCGGCTCGAACCGGGCTCGGTACGGCTCGACCTCGATCGATCGATCGAGCTCCTCACGACCCGCCTCGGCGAGCGGCCCGCCCACTTCGCCTACCCGAAGGCGGTCACAGGATCGCCCGCCGCCGAAATCGAAGTCCGCCGCCGATTCTCGTCGGCCACGCTGGCGCGGAGCCGGGTCAACGTCCCTGGGCGCTCCGACCCTCTACAGCTGTGGCGAACACCGATCCAACGGAGCGACGGTTTCGACCATTTCCGGCGCAAGGCCAGCGGGGGGCATCGTCTCGACGGCGAACTCCGCGCCCTGGCGGCCCACGCCCGGTACCGGTCAGCGACGCGATGACCGCCGTTCGCGCACCGCGGCTCGTTCACCTCACGACGACCGACATGAGTCTCGACTGGCTCCTCGGTCCCCAGTTGCGCGCATTCGCCGACGCCGGGTACGAGGTCATCGGGGTCTCGTCGCCGGGCCCCCACGTCGGACAGATCGAGGCGGCCGGGGTGCGCCACGTCGCAGTCGACGAGCTCACCCGCTCGAACAACCCGGCAGACGACGTCCGGGCGATGTGGCGACTCGTCGCCACCTTGCGCGACCTCGACCCGGACATCTTGCACACCCACAACCCGAAGCCGGGCGTCATGGGCCGCATCGCCGGCCGCCTGGCGCGTGTTCCGCTCGTCGTGAACACCCAGCACGGGCTGTACGCCCAACCCGGCGATCCTGCCCGACGGCGACTCCCGGTGTACGCCGCCGAGCGGACGGCGGCCGCGTTCGGCCACATCGAACTCGTCCAGAACGCCGAGGACGTCGCCACCCTCGTACGGACACTGCGCGTCCCGGCCCGGAAGGTGCGCCTGCTCGGCAACGGGATCGACCTCGAGAGGTTCGCTCCGAGCGACAGACGACGGGGTGAAGGAGCGCGTCGACGGCGCGAGTGGGGCCTCGGGGCCGACGCCGTCGTCTGCGGCATCGTCGGCCGACTGGTCGCCGAGAAAGGCGTCGAGGAAGTCGTGGAGGCCGCCGAGTCGATGCAGCACGACCACGACCTCCGCTTCGTGTGGATCGGCCCGACCGACGAGGGGAAGTCCGACGCGGTGACCACGACGTTGCTCGATCGGGCGCGAGCGGCGGGGATCATTCTCACCGGGGCACGAACGGACATGCCCGAGTGCTACGCGGCGTTCGACCTCTTGCTCACCGCCAGTTGGAGGGAGGGCTTCCCACGGGCGGTGATGGAGGCGTCGGCGATGGGGCTGCCGGTGGTCGCCACCGACGTGAGGGGCAACCGGCAAGCAGTCCGTCACGGCGCGACCGGGCTGCTCACGCCGGTCCGCGACCCTGTCGGGCTCGCTCGTGCGGTTCGCTCGCTCGCCGACGACCCCGCGCTGCGATCGCGGTTGGGCCGAGGAGCGCAGGACCTCGCCGCAGCCGAGTTCGATCAGCAGAGGATCATCGAGCGCACCCTCGCCGCCTACGCCGATGGAGGAGTCGCCCCTCCGACGTAGCCCGGATCGTCGGGGTCCCGATCGGCAGGCAACGCACTCATCGTGACGACTCCGGGCGCGCTGATCCCTGAGCGTCGCAGCACGATCGGCACCGTGCGGCAGATGATCGCGAGGTCGCCGCGCAGCGAGCGCGATCGGACGTACGCCACGTCGGACTGCAGGCGCCGGTCCCACTCCAGCTCGTTGCGTCCGCTCACCTGGGCGAGACCGGTGACGCCGGGGCGGACCAGGAACCGCTCGTACTCGGCCCCGCGGAAGCGCTCCCAATACTGGACGGGCAGAGGGCGTGGGCCCACCAGGCCGATGTCACCGCGCAGCACGTTCAGCAGGGACGGGAGTTCGTCGATGCTCGTCGAACGCAGCCAGTTCCCGAAGTGAGTGAGGCGCTCGGAGTCGAACTCGGGAGCCTCACGCCCGGGCGTGGCGTGCTTCATCGTCCGCAGCTTGAGCAACTCGAAGTGCCGTCCGCCGAGTCCCAGCCGGACCTGGCGGTACACGACGCCACTCCCCATGGTGAGGCGAACCCCCAGGGCAGCCGCTCCGAGCACTGGTGAGAGAACGAGGAGCGCCACGCTGGCGACGAGCACATCAGCGGCTCTCCGCACGACGCCGCTGCACACGTTCAACTGGCGACCTCGCGGGCCGGCACGCCGACGACCGTGACGTCGTCGGACACGTCGGACACGACGACCGCCCCGGCCCCCACGATGCTCCGGGCCCCAACGCGTACACCAGGCGCGACGCGGGCACCGACGCCGACGAGAGCCCCGGCGCCGACCGACACCGCGCCCGCCAGGATGCTCCCAGGGGCGATGTGGGCATGGTCGCCAACGGCGCAGTCGTGTTCCACGATGCAGCCGGTGTTCAAGATGACCCCGTCACCGACGAGCGCGCCCGGGTTCACGGTCGCCCCGGGGAAGACCTGGACCCCCGCACCCAGCGTGGCCGACACGGAGACGACCGCCGAGGGGGCGCGCAGATCGAACAACGCCAGCCCTGCCGCACCCGCCCGCTCGCTCCAGCGCCGACGCACCGCGTTGTGACCGATCGCGATGCACACGGCGTCCACGCCCCGATCCGCCGCCACACGCTCGAGGTCGTCGTCAGAACCGATGTGCACGTCGACAGCCCACGGCGCGACGCCGTCCGTCGGTGCGAGCACCCCGACGACCTCGTCGCCGCCCGAAGTGATGACCTCGGCGCAGACACGGGCGTGTCCACCTGCACCGAGCAGCACCACGCGCCGCGGGCGCCGGGAGCATCCTTGGTCGGCCATCGGGACACCGTACCGACAGGGTCGGGCACACCACAGGCAATCCGAGGGGCCTCTCGCTACCGCGGGTACCCTGCAGATCCCAGCCGGAGGAACATCGACGTGAACAACTCCACAACCAGGCCACGGGTCTCACGACGCACGCTGGTGATGATCGGCCTCGACTGGGGAGCCTGGCTCATCGCCGCGACCTTCGTCCTGCTCTTCTTCGAGCGTGACCTGGCGGACTCCGGGCCCGTGTTGCTGACCGCGGCCGCTCTCGTCGGTCAGGTCACGTTCGGCCTGTTCACAGGCCTCTACCGGGGTCGATTCAAGGCCTACTCCTTCGAGGAGACGGGAGCAGTCGCGCTGACCGCCGTTCCGGTGGGCGCCACCCTGCTCGTCGTCGAGCACCTCACCCTCGACCGCGGACGCGGCGGCCAGATCATCGTGTTGACCACTTCCATCGCCGTCAGCGTCATGTTCGGCTCTCGCTGGGTGCTCCGCTTCTTCCGTCTGCGCAAGGCCCGCCGCGAGTTGGCCGGCGAGCCGATCATCGTCTACGGAGCGGGTGAGGGAGGCGATCGGGCACTGCACGCCTCCCATTCGCTCCACAGCCCGTACCGGGTGGTCGCGTTCGTCGACGACGACCCGGGCAAGCAGAGGTTGCGCATCGGTGGCGTCGCGGTCGAAGGCACGAGGGACGACATCGAGCGGATCGCCCACCGCCACGGCGCCCGTTCGGTGTTGCTGGCCCTTCCGTCCGCTGGCCCCGAGATCCTGCGCGAACTCCACGGCCAGATCAGTGCGGTGGGCCTCGACACCCTCGTGATGCCACCGGTTCAGCGCCTGGTCGGTGAGGGTGCGCCGAGCGAGTTCGAGCGCTATCGGGACGAGGAGATCCTGCGCCGCAAGATCGTCTCGATCGACGACGCGGCGGTCAGTGGCCTCCTCTCGGGTACCGACGTCCTCGTGACAGGTGCAGGCGGCTCGATCGGCTCCGAGATCGTGCGCCAACTCGTTCTGCTCGATGTCAGGTCGGTGGCGCTCGTCGACCACGACGACTCACTCCTCCACGCCACCATGGCCTCGCTCACCGACGAACAGCACACACGCTGCACGAGCCTCCTCGCCGACATCCGTGACCCCGACCGACTCGACGAGGTCTTCGACATCGCCCGCCCGCGGGTCGTGTTCCACGCCGCCGCCCTCAAACATGTTCCGGCTCTCGAGGAGGCTCCTGGCGAGGGTTGGAAGACCAACGTGCTCGGAACGCGCAACGTGTTCTCGGCCTGCGAGCGCAGTGAGGCCGAGGTCGTGGTCAACATCAGCACGGACAAGGCCGCCGACCCCGGCAACGTGCTCGGGTTCACGAAGCGCATCGGCGAGCGAATGGCCGCCGCGATGGCGGGACGCACCGGGACCAAGGTCGTGTCGGTGCGGTTCGGCAACGTGATCGGGAGCCGCGGCTCCGCCATCGAGACCTTCGATCGCCAGATCTCCGAGGGCGGCCCGGTCACGGTGACCGACCCCGACGTGACCCGCTACTTCATGGCGGTGCGCGAGGCAGTCCGTCTCACGATGCAGGCAGCGGCGATCGGCCGGCCAGGCGAGACCCTCGTTCTCGACATGGGCTCGCCCGTGCGCGTCCTCGACATCGCCGAGCAGATGATCGAGAGCTCCAGGAGGTCCGTCGAGATCCGGATCACGGGCCTGCGGCCGGGAGAGAAGATGCACGAGGTGCTCCTGGGGCTCGGCGAGGAGGCAGAACGGCCGTTCCATCCGATGATCGATCATGTCCGCGTCGACCCACTCGACCTCGTGATCGCCCTCGACCGTTGCGCCGAGCACGGCGTGCAGCCGCTCACCGCCGAAGGCCTGCGGCACATCGCCCACCTCCCCGCCGAGCAGAGCATCCCCGGGGCACCAGCGGAGACACCCGAACCCGACCCCCGCGACGCGAGCTGAGCTTCAGCGCCATTTGGGCCGATAGGCCACCGTGGAATCGAGC
>CBFCWZ010000097.1:0-11308 GCA_965601935.1 uncultured Ilumatobacteraceae bacterium | reverse complement strand
CCTGGTCGACGACTGGATCACCACCGGCAGCTCGATGCGGGCCCTGGTCAGCATCGTGGAGGAAGCGGGCGCCGACGTCGTGGGAGCCTCGGTGATCGTCGACAAGTCGTCCGGGGCCACACGCGATGAACTTGCTGTGCGTGCTCTCGTGAGGTTCGCCGACATCGCGGGCGTGGCCGAACCCGGTCGGTAGCATTGTCCGGGCCATGCCATCTGTCGACACGACCTCGGCGGTGCTGTCCGGGTGGGGCAAGACCATGCCCACCCGGTCCGACGTCGCCACCCTCGACAACCACGAGCTGACCGACCTCGTGTCCGATCCCGGCAGCCGTGGTGTGCTGGTACGAGGACTCGGCCGTTCGTACGGTGACGCCGCCCAGAACGGCGGCGGGACGATCGTCCACCTGTCCGACGCCACCATCTTGCTCGACTCCGCCGACGGCACGGTCCGGGTCTCGGCCGGCGTGTCCATCGACCGCCTCCTGCGGGAGATCGTGCCGCAGGGCTTCTTCGTTCCCGTCACCGCGGGAACGCGCCACGTCACCGTCGGCGGCGCGATCGCCAGCGACATCCACGGCAAGAACCACCACCGCGACGGCTCTTTCGGCAACCACGTTCGCAGCCTCCGGCTGCAGCTCGCAGACGGCTCTGTTGCCGACATCTCCCCCTCCGAGCGCCCCGATCTGTTCTGGGCCACCGTCGGAGGGATGGGGCTGACGGGCATCATCGTCGACGCCACGATCACGCTCCTGCCGATCGAGACCAGTCGCCTGCGGGTCGAAGCCAGCCGCATCGACGACCTCGACACGCTCCTCACCACCATGGAAGAGGGAGACCACCGATACCGCTATTCGGTGGCCTGGGTCGACGTGCTGGCGAAGGGCGCACACCTCGGCCGTAGCGTGCTCGGCCGCGGCGACCACGCCACGGTCGACGAACTGCCGACGGGCCAGGCCACCGACCCACTCGCCTATCGCGCCCCGCAGCGTCTCTCGGTTCCGCCGCTGATTCCCGGGCCGGGCGTCATCAACCGCCTCAGCGTTGCCGCCTTCAACGAAGTCTGGTTCCGCAAGGCGCCCCGCCATGCCGAGCGGCTCGAATCGATCCCCACCTTCTTCCACCCGCTCGACGCGATCGGCACCTGGAACAGGGTGTACGGCCGCCGAGGGTTCGTGCAGTACCAGGTGGTCATCCCGTTCGGCGCGGAGGACACGCTGCGCCGGTTGCTCGAGCAGTTCTCCCGGACGGCGACGATCAGCTTCCTGACGGTCCTGAAGCGGTTCGGCGATGCCAACCCGGCCCCGCTCGGCTTTCCCCGCCCCGGATGGACACTGGCGGTGGACGTGCCGGCGGCCATTCCCGGCGTGGCCGAAGTGTTCCGCGACATGGACGAAGCCGTCCTCGACGCGGGTGGACGCCACTACTTCGCCAAGGACGCCCACATCTCCCCTGCCATCGTCCGTGCCGGTTACCCCCGACTCGGCGAGTGGCAGGCCATCAGGGACTCCGTCGATCCCGACGGGATCTGGCAGAGCGACCTCTCGCGCAGGCTGGACCTGTGCGGCCGGGCCTGACCCACCTGTAGAAAGGGACCATGCAGAACGCCCTCGGCGAGGCCCAGAACATCGTGCTGCTCGGCGGCACCAGCGACATCGGCCTGGCCATCGCCCAGCGCTGCCTCACCCCCGTGACGCGGCGTCTCGTCCTGGCCGGACGCGACCCCGCAGCGTGCGAGACCGTCGCAACCGCCCTCGACCGCAGCAAGCTCACGGTCGAGGCGGTCGAGTTCGACGCCGCCCGCACCGAGACGCATGCCGACTTCGTCGACGCGCTGGCCGATCGAATCGGTGACCTCGACCTGGTGATCCTCGCCTTCGGGGTGCTCGGTGACCAATCCACTTTCGATGACGACCCACAAGCGGCCGCCGAAGCTGTTCACGTCAACTACACCGGCGGCGTGTCGGCCGGATTGGCCGTCGCGCGGCAGTTCCGCCGCCAGGGCCACGGAACGCTCGTCGTGCTGTCGAGCGTTGCCGGTGAACGGGTGCGCAAGGCCAACTTCGTCTACGGCTCGTCGAAGGCCGGCCTCGACGGGTTCGCCCAGGGACTGGGCGACGCGCTGAACGGCACCGGCGCACACGTTCTCGTGGTGCGCCCCGGCTTCGTGCACAGCTCGATGACCGAGGGCCTCCCGGCCGCACCGTTCTCGATCGAACCGGAAGCCGTGGCCGACGCCGTGGTCAACGGCCTGCGGCGCGGCCGCCGCACCGTCTGGGCACCGGGCATCGTGCGATACGTGTTCATGATCCTGCGCCACCTGCCGGGATCGGTCTGGTCGCGACTTCCGCTGGGTTGAACCCGCCACCGCCCTCGCACCGCTCGAACAGCATCGCCATGTGGTCGTTCCACGCGCCGATCAGGCAGAACTCGTTCGCCACGACCTCGTTGGGCTTCTGCCACCCCCACTCACCCGAGGTGTTCGGTTCCCACCAGCCGGTCCAGATGTCGGTGAGCACGAGATAGTCCGCGCTGCTCACGTCCTCGGCGAGACTCGAGCCCTCCGCATTGGCCAACCCGGGATCCATCTCGATGAAGTACGTGGCGGGCTCCAACTCGGGAAACAGGTAATACACCGATACGTCGCTGTAGACCGTTCGGCTCAAGTCGGCCGGACCCACCAGCAGGCGGTCATCCTCTTCGGCCACGAGCTCGAGCGCCGACACTGCCGACCGGAGGGCGTCGGCGGCCACCGGGTCGCCGAACCAGAAGTGACGGTCCCCACGCTCCACCACGTGCGGCACCGGCAGGTTGCCGACCGACACGCGGGTGTGCAACAAATAGTGCCGGAGGGTGAAGAACGGGCAGACGACGATGAGAACGAGGGTCACGACACCCGCCGTCGTGAGGTGCCGACGCACCCGGTGCGACGACCAGCCGGCGCGCTGAAGGGCGTCGGCCACCGCCGCAGTGGCGAGCGGCCAGGAGACGCAGGCCACCCACGCCAGGTGGGTGGAGTCCGGCCGTTGCATCGCCTGGGGCAGGATTCCCAACCCGAACAGCCCGGCATACAACAGCACATCGCTCTGCATGCTGCGCTCGCCCCGACGGCGTAGACGCCACGCGTAGAGCGGCACCGCCAGGGCGACGATCACCACGGCCCAGAACCAGAAGAACAACTGCTTCTCGGCCGACATGGCCGGTAGACCCCACCACGGTGGGAACACCTCGGCCACCCACTGCAGATTGCCGTCGACGCGCGAGAACGAGGGCGGCCGCGGCAGCTCGCGCCCCGGTCGCAGCTCGAACACGGGGTCGAGGATCATGCCCTGTACCGAGGCCGGGATGCCCGCCATCGCCAGATGCACCCACATCGGGATCAGCCCTACTGCCAGGCCGCCGAGCGACCATCTCCAACTGGGGCGTACGCGCCACCAGAGCACTCCCAGCGACACCGCCAGCCCGAGCACGATGTCGGGCCGGAAACTGAGCGCCATCCCGGCGAGGAATCCGGCGCAGCCGATCGCCCACCCCGCTGCGCGGCCGGTCAACGCGCGCGCTCTCAGGGCAACCACCAATGCCCACAGGGCGAGTGCCAGCGCACCGTGCCAGGCCAGGGCCGACAGCCCGATCGGGGTGAGCACCATCAGCCCCGCGACCATGGCGGCGAGCAGCGCCACGACGTGACCCCACACCCTCGTCAGCGCGTAGATGGCGGTGATGATGCCGAGGTGCTGGAGCAGACCGAAGGTGCGCTCCACCTCGAGCGCATCGCCGAACACCGAGTACCAGCCCGCGAGAACGTGGAGGGAGCCCGGTCCGTACAGGTGCAGGAAGTCCACGTTCGGCACCCAGCCCTCCCTGACCAGACGGGGGAACACCAGCATGAACCCTTCCTCCATCGAGGAGCCCGTGGCGGAGTACAGACCCCTCACGGGCAGAAGGACGAACACGGCGAGGATCGCCAGGCTGGCGATCGATTGCTTCGACCACTCGCGCGGATGCAGCAGATGGAGCGATCCGCCGGTGACGAACGGGCGGTGGGTGGCGCCGTCGTCGTTCAAGGAGTGCGACGCTAGCCGAGGACCGCCGAGCGAAGAATTCGGTGCGCGGGTCCGGGGCCGGCTCGGCTGGACCGGACGGATCCGGGTCGACCGGTCGACGTCCACCCGTTCGGAGCCGACACGGCCGCGCTCCGTATCGTGGGCCCGATGGTGGCCTCGAACGGCGGCGCTGACGACGCCCGGCAGCAACTCGAGAACCTCGCGGGTGATGTCATCGGGCGAGGTGTACGACGCATCCACGTGCTGGCCTGGCGCGATCTCGACGACCCCGACGCCGGCGGATCAGAGGTCCACGCCGACGAGTTCATGCGGCGGTGGGCCGAGGCCGGTCTCGAGGTCACGCACCGTACATCCGCAGCAGTCGAGCTGCCCCACGAGGACACCCGCAACGGATATCGCGTCATCCGGCGGGGCAGCCGGTACTCCGTGTTCCCTCGAACGTTCGCGTCCGAGCTCACCCGCCGGATGGGCCCCTATGACGCTCTGGTCGAGATCTGGAACGGCGTTCCCTGGTTCTCCCCGCTCTGGGCACAGCGGCCGAATCTGACGTTCATCCACCACATCCACGGCCCGATGTGGGATCAGATCTTCCCTCGCCCCTTCTCCGATCTCGGGCGCCTGCTCGAGACCCGCATCGCCCCGCCGGGATACCGGCGCTCGAGGGTCTTGACGCCATCGGCGTCGACGCGCGACGAACTGATCGAGATCGGCTACCGCGCCGACCTGGTCGAGACGGTTCCGAACGGGGTCGAACCGTTCTTCTGCCCCGGCGGAACTCGCTCGGCCGACCCACTCGTCATCGCGGTCGGCCGGCAGGCCCCCGTCAAGAGGTACGCAGAACTCGTCAGCCAGGTCGAGATCGCGCGCCAGCGAGTGCCAGCTCTTCGGCTCCGGCTCCTGGGGGACGGACCGGAGCGAGACGCATTGCTCGAACTCGCGCCCACCCGGGAATGGCTCGACCTTCCAGGTCGCGTCGATCGCAACGAACTCCTCGATGCCTACCGCTCCGCGTGGTTGGTGGTCAGCGCATCGTTGGCCGAAGGATGGGGCCTCAGCCTCACGGAGGGCGCGGCGTGCGGCACACCTTGTGTCGCGACCGACATCCGCGGGCACCGCAGCAGTGTGCACGACGGCGACACCGGCATTCTGAGACCCCTCGAACTCCTCGGCGACACGATCGCCGACGTCCTGCTCGACGCCCCGTTGCGGGAACGCCTCGGCAGAGGAGCGTTGCGCTGGGCCGGTTCCCTGAACTGGGACACCGTGGCGTACCGCATCCTCAGCGCGCTCGCCGACCAGATCCCGGGTGGCGGTCAACCCGGGCAGGCGGCATCGGTGTCGAGATAGAGCGCGTACACGGTCCGCACCCAGGCCTCGATCTCGTCTCTCGACGTGGAGATCCGTTCGGCAGCCCTCGGGTCGACGAGGCCTTCGTCGGCCCATCTGGCCAGGTTTCCCGTGATGACCGTCCACTCGGCTCCGCGCCGCTCTCCGTCGCGGCGCATCCGGACGAGGTATTCGTACTCCTCGCGGCCCGCGAGAGCGGCGTCGTCCAGCCCGATCGTCCCGTCGTCGAGTCCGTCGGCGAGCTGGCTCACCCTCGCCGCGACGTCGGCCCGCTCCTCGGCCGACAACCCATCGACCAGCAGGACGCGGCAGTCGTCGGTGACGTGGTGGAGCGCCGCGGCTCCCTCCAGTTGGTACAGCCGTGCCGCTTCGCTGCCGTCGACCGCGCGCCCCCGGCCGACCTGCGGAACGAACTCGTCGGGAACCCTGAAGTCAACTCCTTCGGCCCCGAGGAGCATGACCACCGTTCCCGAATACGGGTCGGCGAAGCGCACATTGGTCGTGTCGAAGTAGAGCGGTTCTGGGAGTTCGACGCCGGCGAGACCGTCGGCGACGGCGTTCAACGTGGGTCGGGCCCAGCGGTCGCGAACCGGGCCGTGATCGTGGGCGTACGGAATCGTGGTGGCCAGCGCGATCCCTGCCGCGACGACCGCGAGAGCCTGCGTGGCCCCGGGCCCCTTGACCCTCATCGCCTCGAGAGACCCACACGCGAGCGCGCCCCAGACGTAGATCCCAACGGCAAAGGTCCATCGCACCTGATGGGCCCCGACGAGTTGCCCCAACGGCAGCAGGCTCAATGCGATCACCGTGATCGGGACCACGCCGATCGCCACCTCGAGTGCTGTCCGCACACCTCTCGATTCGGTGGCGCGGCGGAGGAGGAACAGCGCGACCACTGTCACCGTCAGAACCAGGCTCGCGATCGCCGACGGGAGCAGTCCTGGGATCTCGAGCGCATTCGGCACGCCGGCGGGCGTGACCGCATTGGCGAAGCGCAACCTCGACCACGGGGCGACGAGGACCTGGCCCGCGACGCGCACGCCACCGCCGAGGCCGAGAGTGGATTCCCCCTCACCCAGGCTGCGCAGGAGGCGTGCGAGGTTCGAGTCGCTGCCGTAGCGCGCGAGATCGACGAGAGCCGGAAGCCAGGCGGCGAGCAGTGCCAGCCCACTCAGCAGGGCGGTCCGTGTCCGGAGGACTGCGAGCGGGCCCTGTCGAAGGGTCGTGCGCCGGCGCACACCTCCGAGCGCGAGAGCCAGGATCGACGTGAGCCCGATCAGATACACGTATCCGAGATGGGTCTGGACGATCACGCTTCCCACCGCCAGGAGCCAGGGAACGAACCGGCTCCGACCGTCGCCCACTCCGACCGCGAGCACCATGAAGAGAGTGGCGGGCAGGAGGAGGGCGTGGGGCTGCCACACGTCGATGAGCAGCTCACTGCCCATTGCCCAACAGAGACCAGCGGCCGCCGCACCCATCCCGATGGCTGCTCGGGAGCCGCCCCATCCGCCTGCGGCCCACACGATCGCGAGGACCGCCAGCGAGTTCAACAGCGCGACGGCGATCGCCCCACCGGTGATGGGGCCGAGAACAGCTACTGGAGCTGCGATGAGGTAGGAGTACCAGGCGCCCGGGTTGTTGATGTCCTCACCGACGGTCTTGGAGACCGAGGTCCACGAACCCAGCAAGGGATGATGTGAGGAGCCCACGTCGTCGGCCCTGAGCAGGAGGAGGCCGTCGTCGCCGACCGGGATCCACTCACCGGACAGCGCCACGACGGCGGCGGTCGCGATCGGAACCGTGAGAAACAGTGCGAACGCCCAGCGCATCTGCCGGTCGTCTGCACGGAGTTCGGGGAATCGCATCGTCGAAGTCCGGGCAGAGGCCGGGTCGACCGACGATAGCGCTGGTCGGCACAGAGATCTGTATCGTCCGGCGCGTGGACCTCTCCGAGCGCGGCGTCTCCTCCGGTCGCCACCCCTGGGAGGTGGTCAGGGGGGAGTTCTTCCTCCGACTGGTCGACGAGTACGCGGGCTCCACCGAACGTGCCGTCGACGTCGGTGCGGGAGACAGCTGGTTCGGTTCCCAGCTCGCCGCCGAACGCTCGTCGACCTCCGTCGTGTGCTGGGATCACGCCTACTCCGCAGAGGATCTCGAGGACGCCTCGCCCGGGGTGACGCGCACCGTCGATCAACCTGACGGGGAGTTCGACCTGATTCTGCTCCTCGATGTCCTGGAGCACCTCGAGGACCCGGTCGACTTCCTCGAGGGCGCGGTTCGGCCGCTGGCCACTCCAGGCGCGGTGGTCGTCGCGAGCGTTCCGGCACACCCCCGCCTGTTCGGCCCCCACGACGAGTCACTCGGCCACTTCCGGCGCTACGTCCCGAGCGAGTTCGTCGAGCAGATCACCGTCCTGGGTCCGGTGCGGGCCAGCGGTCCGTTGTTCCTGTCACTCACCGCGCCCCGGGCGGTCGAGGTCGCGCTCTCCAGGGACGCTTCCCCACAGGGAGTCGGCAACTGGACTCACGGCCGCACCGTCACGACTGCCGTGACGACCCTGCTCCGCTCCGACGCTGCCGCGTGTCGTTTCATCGCACGCCGTGGCTGGCCGGTCCGTGGGCTCTCCCACTGGGCCGTCGCACAGGTCGGGTCGCGGTGAAGGACACCACGGTCGTCGTACCGTGCTTCAACGAGGCCGAGCGTCTCGATCCCTCCCAGTTCGTGCGTCTCGCCGACGGAGCCGGCAGGGTCCTCTTCGTCGACGACGCCTCGACCGACGCCACCCTCCGCGTTCTGTGCGAGCTGAGTGCTTCTCACCCCGGGCTCATCGAGGTCGAGCACCTCGATCACAATCGGGGGAAGGGCGAGGCGGTTCGCCACGGAATTCGCAGGGCCCTCGACCTCGGGAGCCCCATCGTGGGCTATCTCGACGCCGATCTCTCGACCGCGGTGGACGAGTACCTGCGTCTCCTGTCGGAGTTGCAGTCCGACAACTCGCTCGACGTGGTCATCGGCTCGCGTGTGGCGCTCGCCGGACATCGGATCGATCGACGTCCGCTCCGCCACTACCGCGGACGCGTGTACGCAACCGCAGCGGCGATGGCACTCGATCGTGAGATCTACGACACCCAGTGTGGCGCCAAGCTCTTTCGGGCCCGACTGCTGTCCGGGAGCGTTCTCGACGAGCCGTTCGCCGATCGCTGGTCGTTCGACGTTGAACTGCTCGGACGAATCGAGGCCGACGGCCGGAAATCGATTCGCGAGATCCCGCTGGAGCAGTGGAGCGACGTCGAGGGGAGCAAACTCCGCTTCAGCGAGTCGGTGCGTAGTCTCGTCTCGCTCGCCCGCGTGTACTCCCGACTTCGCCGGATGCGCCAGGGCTGACCCGGCGGGCGCCGACTCCTCTTCTCCTTCCGGAAAGCCGGGTGCGGCGCGGGCGCCGATGAGCACGTTCGGTGGGTCCGCCCCATCGTCGCCGGACCCGAGCACCTCTGCTCACCGGGTTGTCGCCAGAAGTCGACGTGATCGTGATGAGCACTGCCCGGTAGATTCGCAGGACCATGCGTGCCGTGCTCGTACTGCCCACCTACGAGGAGGGCGCGAACATCGAGGACTTCCTCCGGGCGGTCCGTGACGCGGCCGACGTCGACGTTCTCGTCGTCGACGACAACAGCCCCGACGGTACGGGCCGGCTGGCCGAGGCGCTCGGCGAGGAACTCGGCGGTATCCGTGTGGTCCACCGCCCGGGCAAGGCCGGCCTCGGCAGTGCCTATCGCGAGGGCTTCGATCGGGTCCTGGCCGAGGACTACGACGTCGTTCTGTCGATGGACGCCGACTTCAGCCACGACCCGGCGGCCCTCCCCGACTTCCTCGTGGCCATCGAGAGCGGAGCCGACGCGGTCATCGGCTCGCGTTACGTCCCCGGCGGCTCCGTCGTGAACTGGCCGCCGCATCGGCGCTGGCTCTCCCGGTGGGGCAACAGCTACACACGAGCCGTCCTGCACATCTCCCCCCACGACTGCACCTCGGGCTACCGGGCCTACCGGGCCGATACCCTGAAAGCAATCGACCCGGCCTCCACCGACGCCGAGGGATACGCCTTCCTCACCGAACTGGCCCGCCGCATGACCCGCCAAGGCGCGCGGATCCATGAGGTCCCGATCACCTTCCGCGACCGGGAGCAGGGCAAGTCCAAGATGTCCGGCCGCATCGTGATCGAATCGATGCTCCTCGTCACCCGCTGGGGCATCGCCGACGGGATCGCTGCGCTCCGCGCGTGGCGTTGAATCGCCGCCCGGTCACGACGACGCCCACCTCTCGTTCAGGGTTCCTCGAGCTGACGACCGTCGCGGAACGGAGGGCCGTCGAGGAGGTACACGGTGTAGGCGGAGCTTCCCTCTCTCAATCGCCCGAACTCCTCGACCTCGTCCGGATCTGCACCGGCGACCACCAGTTGCTCCCGGCCTGCCGGTGAGTCGGCGTCGAACGGTGCCACCTGGGTGTCCGCGTCACCGCTGATCTGCTCCCACAGCGCGTCGTGGCGGGCCCGCTCCGCGGTCGTCAGCGGGTCGTGGGACGCGATCGCCACCGCATCGGTCGGCAACGGCATTCCGAGGAGGAAGTCGTCGGTTTCGGTGAGCCACACCGTGGAGACGAACTCTTCCCGCTCCCGCCGGTGCCACTCGTCGAAGGAGTCCTCGTGGACGGGCGGAACGAAGACGTCGAATCCACCCTGCTCCAGCCCGAGGAAGAGCCCCTTGCCGGCCGAGGCCCAGTTGCGGTTGTCGGCCCAGCGCAGCACGACGGGCTCACCTTCGGCGAGCGCCTCGTCCAGCTTCCTCGTCGTCTCGGGCAGCAGGTGGGCGAGAGCCGCGGAGACCCTCGGCCGTGGCACCTCCACCCTCGCCGTGTTCCAGGTCGACGAGAGCGCCAGCCCGGTGAGCGCCACGCCGGTGCACACTGCGACGTGACGCGCGGACGGACGGACGCGCTCCGCGATCAACGTCCAGCCGGACCAGAGGATCGACGTCCAGGCGAGTGCGCCGATGCTCCACCACGGCCAGGTGAGGTAGTGGAAGAGAACCCCCGAGATGCGCGCCGTCGACAGCACCCCCGCGACGAGGAGGACGACAGCGAGTGTGGCGAGGCGCCCGGCGCCACCCCCGCCACGCCGGAACGACAGCCAGCCGAGTGCCGCCAGCGTGCCAACGGTGGCAACCATCGAGATCCAGGTCCAGGCGCCCACGTCGAGGTCGAACCCGTGGAGGTCGAGCGCAGTGACCCATCCCGGCGGGAGGCCCAGATGAGCGGCGGCCATCTGCAGACCGGTGGTCAGGCCGGACGGATCCTCGCTCGGGTCGCGGGCGAACCTGACCAGGAGGGTGAGGTTCCCCGGATCGTTGCGCAGCTCCTCGAACAGGGGCGGGAGCCAGACCAGGATGCCCGCCCCGATCGAGACCGACAGCGACCGGGCCCACCCCGGCCCCAGCAGGGCCGGCTCCCCCATTCCCCGACGAGACGTGCCGCGCCACGAGAGTGCGAGCGCGGCCACGCCCAGGGCGGCGACGAGCAGTGCGACCCCGACATGGGCCTGCACGACGAACGACCCGAGGAGCACTGCGACCGGCAACGACCACACGTCGCGCTCGGCCACCGACCAGCAGACCAGTCCGAGCGCGAAGAGGGGCACCAGCACCACCGAGGGATTCCAGGGATCGACCAGGCGGTCCGCTCCCACCGTGCGGAGAACGAGGAGCAGTACCCCTACGACGATCGCGAGGAGAGGCGGTCCGCCCCTGCGCCAGGCCGCGAGGGCGGCAACCGCGGTCGCTGCGCCGTTGAGCAGGCCGATCGAGAGCAGCACACCACCGCTCCCCACCAGGGTCTGCAGCGGGGCG